>NZ_JADBSA010000235.1:0-15460 GCF_020246945.1 Microcystis sp. M113S1
AATCCTTATCTGGCAAGAGATTTAATTGATTAGTTCGCTCTAGATCAAAAACAATTGACAAAAATCGCTAAATGCCTTTCTATATAAGGGTTACATCCCTTATAACCCCCGTCCATTGCATAACACAAACCGAAGAGCCGTTTCAATGAGCCTAATCCCTTAAATAGCCTAGAATCCAACCAAGCAAAAAGCTTTGATTATTTTCTGCTAAAATATCATAACTACTCTAGAAGACCCTTAAAACTCAAATCTGATAACTGATAACTGATAACCGATAACTGATAACTGATAACTGATAACTGATAACTGATAACTGATGATGTATTGGTATAATGGCGAATTAATCGAGGATGAGCGAATAAGTCTGGGTATTGATGACGTGGGGTTGCTTTATGGAGCCACGATATTTACTACCCTGCGTATCTATCAACAAAGCTTAGATCATCCTCTAACCCATTGGCAAGAGCATCTCGAACGTTTGCACTCTAGTTTACAAGTTTTCCACTGGCCCGCTCCCGATTGGCAGCGAATTCGCCAAGGAGCCGAAAAATTATCCCTATTGTATCCTGTCCTGAGAATTACAATTTTTCCCGATGGTAGGGAGTGGATTAAAGGCAGATTTTTACCCGAAGATTTAACCCTTAGACAAGAGCGGGGAATTATTGGGTGGGTAATAGATAATCCCGCTTGGCAACGGGTTTTAGGAGAACATAAAACTGGTAATTATTTAACCCCTTGGTTAGCGTCACAAACTGCTCAAAAAAAAGGAGCAAAAGAGGCGATATTAGTTGATCGAGTCGGGAATTGGTTAGAAACTAGCACGGGCAATTTATGGGGATGGAAAGATAATTGCTGGTACAGTCCCCTGCTTACTGCTGATATTTTACCCGGGATCGGGCGCTCGGCTTTGATCGGCTGGTTAAAAAAACAAAATATTTCCCTGCAAGAAAATCTCTGGACTCCTGAATTTGTCAGGACTTTACAAGGAATTGCTTATAGTAATTCTCTGGTGGAAATTATCCCTTTTAATTCTATTCTTGGCTGTGATCTAGAGATAAATACAGCTATTTATCGGCAAGTTTTACCGGATTTACAGCAATATTTTTCCAGTCAATTAGAGAATAAATAAAGGTGTGTTACTAGAGGCTAACACACCTAAAATCTGGAAATAATACCGCTCAAGCTTTAAAATTCTCGCTCGGAATTAGCCTCACTATCGCGTTTAGAACCGAGTAAATCTAGTTGATCGACGAGAATCACCGGTTTAGAACGAGCTAATCCCGTGTTTTTATCATTCCAGGTATCCATTTTTAAAGAACCTTTAATCCCGATTAAACCGCCTTTTTTCACATAATTAGCGGCCACCTCCGCCGTTTTGCCCCAAATTTCCAGATCGAACCAATCCGGCTGATCGCTATTTTTAGAGCGACGATTAACCGCTAAAGTGAAAGTACATAAAACCTTACCCGACTCGAAATACTTGGTTTCCGGGTCTCTCCCCGCTCGTCCCACCAAATGAACCAGATTTAAACTCATGGTCTTAAATCCTCAATTTAGTACAATAGTATGTTTATTTTAGCCCGAAACCCTGACTTTGACCGGTGGGCAGCCAGAAAATTAGGCCGAAGACTTGCGTAAATCTGGAGAGAAAGAAGCGATAATTAACTAGACTTGAGAAACAAAACGTAATAAAATCCAAGTCGATTCGATCGAAAATCTAGCTATAGCAAGCAACGTTGTTATCAGAACAGGAGTGAAAACAAGTGGGTTTTTTTAGAGGTCTAGCCTTATCAAGGGACATAGGTATAGACTTGGGGACAGCAAACACCCTCGTTTATGTATCAGGGAAAGGCATCGTTTTAGAGGAACCATCGGTAGTGGCGATCGATCAAGATCGTAACCCGATCGCTGTCGGGGAGGAGGCCAAAAAAATGCTCGGTCGGACTCCGGGCCATGTCACCGCTCTGCGACCCCTGCGCGATGGGGTAATCGCCGATTTTTACAGTTGCGAGATCATGTTAGCGGAATTCATCAAACGAGCGCTCGATGGCACGATTGGCAATCCCCGCATGGTAATCGGTGTTCCCAGTGGGATTACCGGAGTAGAAAGACGTGCGGTGGTGGATGCGGCCAAAAATGCCGGCTCGCGAGAAGTGGGGTTAATTGATGAACCGGTTGCTGCGGCCTTGGGTGCCGGTTTACCCGTCTCGGAAGCGACGGGAAATATGATCATCGATATCGGTGGTGGCACGACGGAAGTGGCGATTCTCAGTCTTAATGGGACGGTGATCAGCGAATCGGTGCGCGTCGCTGGGGATGAACTCACGGAAGCAATTATCGCTTATCTGAAAAAAGTCCATAACCTAATTATCGGGGAACGCACGGCCGAAGATATTAAAATTCGCCTTGGTTCAGCTTATCCCTCCCCCGGAGATGAATTTCCTCCTCTGGAAGTGCGGGGATTGCATCTCATGTCCGGTTTACCCCGCACCGTGACGATAAAAGCGGAAGAAGTGCGGGAAAGTATGGATGAGCCACTTTCCGTGATCGTTGATGCGATCAAACGTACCCTAGAAAAAACTCCCCCCGAATTAGCGGCCGATATTATCGATCGCGGCATCATGTTAGCGGGAGGGGGTGCTTTATTACGGGGACTCGATCGCCTAGTCAGTCACGAAACCGGTATCGTTACCCATATCGCTGAAGATCCCCTGCGCTGTGTTGTCAAAGGCACGGGAGAAGTGTTAAAAAATCAGAAACTCTTTGAGCGGATCGTTAATGAAACAACTCGCAATGTCTAAAGGTCACTAGGATCGGTTAGCCGTTAGCTATCAGCAGCGGAAAAATACACGGATTCTCACTCTACACAGCCAAGAGGTTTAAAATCGCTCATGTATTCAGCACGACGAAAATGGACACAGCAGGGATGGCGACTTTTTCTGCTCGCTGCCGCTTTGGGGGTGGCTTGGTACATTCGTACCTATCAAAGTGGGGCGATTTTAGAATTGTATGGTTTATTAACCCGCCCTTTTCAGGGAGAGGAAACTAATCTGCAAGAGCAACTTCTGGCCGATCAACGGGTGCGAGAATTACAAAATCGTTTAAGTGAAGTCGAATATCAAAATCAACAATTAAAAAAACAGCTTGGTTATTATCAAACCCAGAAAAAACCCCTGATTTCTGCCCCAATTATTGGCCGCAGCGCTGATGATTGGTGGCAACAGGTAATTATCGGTCGGGGTAGCACCGATGGTGTGGAAGTGGGTGCTTCGGTGACGGGAATTGGCGGTTTAGTGGGACGGATTACGGAAGTTACTCCCCACACCAGCAAAGTTTTATTGGTCAGTAATTCCCAAAGTCGCATCGGAGCAACGGTGAATCGTAGTCGGGCCATGGGTTTAATTCAAGGTCAGGATTCCCAAGTCGCCACCCTGCGCTTTTTTGAAAAAGCTCCCGATGTGAAACCGGGAGATGTGGTGACAACTTCGGCTTTTAGTAGTCTTTTTTCGCCAGGTTTGCCCATCGGTCGCATAATTTCCCTTAATTTACAGGAAAATCCCGCCCCCACCGCCAAAATTGAATTTACCGCCACCGTGGACAATCTCGAATGGGTCTTCGTTCACCCGCAACCCCAGCAGTGAGAGGGGGAATTATGCTGAAATTAAGCCGTTTATCAGCCCGTTCTCGTTTTATACTGAATATTTTAGTCACTGTCGCTTCACTGCTTCTCTGTACCTTTCTTTCCTTAATGCGGCTGCCCGGTATGGAGATTTTAGGCATCGCTCCCAATTGGTTACTGATTTGGTTGGTTAGTTGGAGTCTCAATCGCTCTTGTCTCGATAGTGTGGTGGCCGGATTAGCGCTCGGCACTATTCAAGATAGTCTTACCTCTAATTATCCTTCCCATATCATGGTTTTTGGTCTCATCGGCTTCCTCACTTCCCGTTTACACCGACAACGTTATGTTAAAGAAGAATTGATCGCCGTGGTCTTAATTGTCTTTGTTATGACTTTAATCGCCGATGGTGCGATCGCTTTTCAATACTATCTACAAGGAGGCAAAAATCTCGCTGATCTTTGGCTCGATTATCAACGCCTTGGCCTCACTTCTGCTCTGCTTAGTAGTCTCTGGACTCCCCTCGTCTATTATCCCCTCCAGCAATGGTGGCGACAATTTAGCGATCTTTAGGGGATAGGGGATAGGGGTTAGGGGATGGGGAGATGGGGAAATGGGGGTAAAACCCTAAAACCCCAACACCCTATCCCCCAACACCCAACACCCAACCCCCAACACCCTCACCCTCACCCGCTCAACTAACATGAAATACAAACAAAAACTTAGTCAATTTTTTCATAATCTTGCTAATAAATTAGAGAATTCCGAGCAACCCCCTAAAGTCAATCCTATCGACTCCGAATCTGCGCCAGTTGCGGGGGAAAAGCCAGTAGAAGCCGCTTCCGAAGAAAAAAAGGTTAATTTAGTCTCCCGAACCAGTAGCAAGGCTCTAGAGACGTTAAAACCCTTAAAAAACAAATTTACTACCCTGATCGACAATTCCCCCTTACCGCAATGGCGACAACATCCCCGCTTTGGGTTGTACTTGGGATTGGGATTAGGCGTAACTGGGGGCATTTTAGGGGTAGGTTGGGGCATTTATCGCCTTGAAACCTCTCTACCGCAAAATATCGCCGATATACAAACCTATGCTCGTCCCGGCACCCTAACCATTCAAGCCGCTAATGGGGAAATCCTCAAGCAAAATGGCCCTAGCACTTACGAAACCGTGAAAATTGCCCAAGTTCCCCAACTGGTACAGGAGGCCTTTATCGCTAGTGAAGACCGCCGGTTTCGCGAACACGGGGGAGTTGATGGCCAGGGTATTGCTCGCGCTCTCTTTTCTAACCTGAGAGCCGGGGGAGTGGTGGAAGGAGGCAGCACCATCACCCAGCAATTGGCTCGGATTGTCTTTTTATCCCAAGAAAAGAGCTTTGATCGCAAATTACGGGAAATGCGTATCGCTCAGAAAATAGAAGATAAATATACAAAAGACCAGATTTTAGAGCGTTATTTTCACCTAGTTTATCTCGGTTCCGGGGCCTACGGTCTTGCCGATGCCGCTTGGTTATATTTCAGTAAACCCGTCGATAAATTAACTCTAGCCGAAGCTGCCACCCTTGCAGGGATTGTTCCCGCTCCTAGTCTCTATTCTCCCCTCGAAAACCCTAAATCTGCCCTAGAACGGCGTAATATCGTCCTAAAAACTATGGCCGAGGTGGGATTTATTACTAACGCTCAAGCAGAACTGGCGATCGCATCTCCCCTAGGCATTAAAACCAGTCCCCTAAAACGTCTGCAACGGCAAGCGGCCTATTTTACCGATTATGTGGAAAAAGAACTGCCGCAACTGGTTCCCGCTAAAACCCTAGAAGCGGGGGGATTGGTGGTAAAAACTACCCTTAATCCTCGTTGGCAAAGCGAAGGGGAGGAAGTGGTAGAAAGAGCGGTTTCTCGTTATGGCAAGTGGCAGAACTTCCAACAGGCGGCTTTAGTGGCAATTGACCCCAAAAATGGGCAAATTAAGGCCATGGTCGGGGGAATTGACTACGATAAGAATCAATTCAATCGGGTGACACAGGCAAAACGTCAGCCAGGATCTACTTTTAAGCCTTTTGTCTATGCGGCGGCGATTGCGGCGGGGAAATCCCCCTATTCTAATTATAAAGATGCACAGTATGTGGTGGATGGTTATAAACCAGAAAACTACGGCGATAAGTATAGCGGCCGCGAGGTGTCCATGCGCGATGCTTTGACTTCTTCCCTGAATGTGGTGGCAGTTCAGGTGTTAGTGGCTGTGGGTTGGAATCCGGTGATTAAATTAGCTCAAGATCTGGGTATCCAGTCGAAACTTTTACCCACTTATTCTTTGGCTTTGGGTGCTTCGGAAGTCAATCTTTTAGAATTGACTAGCGCCTACGGAACCTTTGCTAATAATGGTGTGCATCAACCAGTTTACGGTATTAATCAGGTACTCGATCGCCATGGTAAAGTAATTTATCAAGCCAATTTTAAACCGAAAACTGCTCTCAATCAAAACACGGCGGCGACGATGACTTGGATGCTGCAGGATGTGGTTAATTCGGGAACGGGAACCCCCGCACAAATTGGTCGTCCGGTGGCAGGAAAAACCGGCACTTCTGACAAGGCTCGCGACCTTTGGTTCGTCGGTTATATTCCCCAATTAGTCACGGGAATTTGGCTCGGTAATGACAATAATAAACCCACCAATGGAGCCAGTACCATGTCCGCTTGGATGTGGCGACAATTTATGTTAGAAGCAATTAAGGATATTCCCTATCAAGGTTTCCCAGAACCGAATTTAGGCAAACGTCCAGTGACAGTAAAAGCGGAACCAATTAAACCCCGACGTACCTACTTTACCCAAACTACTAACAATCGTTTAGCCAGCAGCGATGAGGGTTCCCCCACCGAAGGACCCATCCGCAGACGGCGACGGGTTCGGGTAAGTCACGAGCAAACTATCGTTCGTTCTCATACTAGCGAACCCAGCCAACGCCGTTCTAGTCGTCGGCGTACTACCGTCGCTCCTACCAGCGCCGCTGCTCCTCGTCCTGAAAATACGGCCCCCCCGGCAGCCGAACCGATTACCGTTCCCGTCACTGTGGCAGCTCCCGAAACTCGTTCGGTTCCCCTACAGGTAACTCCTCCCCCCGATGTGACTCCTCCTGCACCCCCAGCAGAAAGACGCTGAATCGGCAAAAAAACCCCGCAAATCCTGCGGGGGTTACAGTTCCAAAACTGCTCGGTAAAATCTTGGAAAAAAATCGGATTTTTGGCGGCGAAACTGGGTAAATTGGCCGAAAGCTTGCCGCTATAATAACTAAAAAGCCTGTTTAATGCCGATGACCAGTCTTATTTCCCCCACTACCGTCTCCTCAACCCGTTTAAGTCTCAGCTATCAAGTGGCTATGCCGGAACCGACTTCACACCTCTTTGAAGTTACTCTACAGATTACTGGTTGGCAAGCTCCGATTTTAAACCTAAAAATGCCGGTTTGGACTCCCGGTTCCTATCTAGTGCGGGAATACTCCCGTTTAGTCCAAGATTTTCAAGCTGTTAACCTCAACAGTCGCAAAGTTGCTAAAAATCACTGGCAGATTGACACCGGTAATAGTTCAGAAATAACGGTCAAATATCGCGTTTTTGCCCACGATTTAACCGTCAGAACCAACCATCTCGATGATACTCACGGTTACTTCAACGGGGCCGCTTTATTTTTCTATATCCCCGATTATCAAAAACATCCCCTCACCCTGACAATTATCCCCCCCCATGGCGATTGGCGCGTTACCACTACCTTAAAATCTTTATCCGGACAGAAAAACACTTTTCACGTTCCCGATTTTGATACCCTGGTGGACAGTCCTGTGGAGGTGGGTATTCATCAGTTATACGATTTTGTCGTCGAGGGAAAACCCCATCAATTAGCTATCTGGGGACGGGGAAACGCCAATCCTAGTCAAATTATCGCCGATACCACTAAAATTATTCAAACCGAGTCGGCTATGTTCGGTGGACTCCCTTATGATAATTATCTCTTTTTGCTACATCTTTCGGCGGCTGGTTACGGGGGACTAGAACATAAAAATTCCTGTACCCTTAACTATGCGCGTTTGGGATTACGAGATAAGGATAAATATAATCGTTTTCTGCAATTAGTCGCCCATGAGTTCTTTCATCTCTGGAATATCAAGCGTATTCGCCCAAAAGCTTTAGAAAGCTTCGATTATGACGCAGAGAATTATACTTCTTCCCTCTGGTTTGCCGAAGGAACCACCAGTTATTACGATATGATAATCCCTCTACGGGCAGGAATATACGATAGTAAGACTTTTTTAGAGCTTTTAAGCAAGGAAATCACCCGTTATCTCAATATACCCGGTCGTCTTGTCCAACCGCTAGGCGAATCTAGTTTCGATGCCTGGATAAAACTCTACCGACGGGATAGCAATAGCGATAATAGTCAAATTTCCTACTATCTCAAGGGGGAATTATTGTCGCTGCTTCTCGATTTACTAATTCGCACCCACACCGATAACCGTCGTTGCCTCGATGATGTTTTACGCTCGATGTGGCAACATTTCGGTAAAGAGGAGATTGGTTATACCGATGGGGAATTGCAAGCAATTCTCGAATCTGCCGCAGGAATTGATTTAAGCGACTTCTACCGCCGTTATATCGACGGTTTAGAAGAATTACCCTTTAATGAATATCTTGAACCTTTTGGACTCTATCTGCGGGGTGTTGGCAATGGGGAGACGATACCTCATCTGGGAATGCGGGTACAGAGTGAAGCGGGTAAAGAAATGATTAAATTTGTCGAGATGGGTTCTCCTTGTCAAAAAGCGGGAATTAATGCTGATGATGAGTTATTAGCCATCGATGGATTGCGGGTGACGGCGGAACAGTTAAACGAAAGATTAAAAGACTACCGCGCAGGTGATATTATTCAGATAACAGTCTTTCATCTCGATGAATTGCGAACCCTTGCTGTTCCACTGGCCACCCCGCAGACGATTCGCTATGAAATTATCAGGGTAGAAAATCCTTCTAATAGCCAGAAACAAAATTTTTCCGCATGGGTAAATCCCGTTTAGTTCTTGGTTAAATCAACAAAAAAATGTCTATTACCGCCGAAATTACTTTCCTTCCTCTCGCCTATTTTGAGAATAAATTTATCCCTTTCAGTGAGGCAAAATTATCCATTGCTACCCACGCACTACACTACGGAACTGCCGCTTTTGGGGGTTTACGAGGTACTCCCGACCCTAGCAATCCCGGACAGATATTATTATTTAGATTAGACCGTCATTCTCAGCGTTTAAGTCAAAGTGCTAAGTTTCTTAATTACGAGATTCCTGCCGATAAAATCTATCAAATAATTATCGATTTTGTGAAAAAGAATCAGTGTCATCGACCTTTTTATATTCGTCCCCTTGTCTATAGTTCGGGGTTGGGAATTGCTCCGCGATTGCATGGTATCGAGAAGGATTTTCTCGTCTATGGTCTAGAAATGGATGATTATTTAGCAGCCGATGGGGTTAACTGTCGGATTAGTTCTTGGTATCGTCAGGAGGATAGAAGTTTCCCGTTGCGAGGTAAAATTAGCGCCGCTTATATCACTTCTGCTTTAGCAAAAACAGAAGCGGTAGAATCGGGGTTTGATGAGGCAATTTTGATGAATTCTCAGGGTAAAGTCTGTGAAGCGACGGGAATGAATATTTTTATTATCAGAAATGGTCAGCTAATTACTCCTAGTTTTGACCAAGATATTCTAGAGGGTATTACTAGAGATAGTGTTTTAACTATCGCGCGGGATTTGGGTATTCCGGTTATTGAAAGACCGATAGATAAGACGGAATTATTTATCGCTGATGAGGTGTTTTTAAGTGGCACTGCGGCGAAAATTACTCCGATTAAAAGGATTGAAACTTTTTCTTTACCCGCGGCTAAACCGATTACTTATCAGTTAAAAGAAAAGTTAAGTTCTATCGTTCTCAATCAGGAACCAAAGTATCAAGATTGGATTACTAAAGTTCCTTTATAGTTAGAGAAATTAACTTAATTTTTCCTTGAGATGCGCCATCATTTTACGCATCTCAAGGAACCCTGAAATAAACGGAATTTATCTATTTTTAGGTTTGGCTCCTTCCTGTATGTAGAGTATAGTTTTGTTAGGATCAATCTTCAGGATGGGTTTATTATCTCTTGCTATTTTTTCTTTTTGATTGCAGGTTTATTGCTGATTTTGACTATTATCGGTTGTATGTTCAATAGTAGAGCAAATAACTATGATTATACCTTAAACTCTATCAAAGTTGTCAAGGATAGTATTAATCCACTAAAGACAAAACTTACTTTGATTCTAACTATTAGTTTATTGGTATTTTGGTTAATTGTGGCCAAGATTTACCTACTTATATAGTTTCCCTTGAATATAACCAATCTCTTTATGCTTGGGTTAAGCTGTCCTGCATTTAAACGATGTCTTGGAAATTTTATTACAAATGCTCAAACTCTCAAACTAGGGATGAATTTCCGGTATCACTGGTCACTGAAATAGGTACAATAAACATTAGCTCGTTTTCATAGAGAACTTAAATGACGCAAAATAATCCCCTAGAGTTGATTGAGAAGTTAGAAACAGGAATCCCCGGCTTTGATTTTCTTTCGGAAGGGGGATTGCCGAAAGGAAGAGCAACTTTGATAGCGGGGACGGCAGGAAGTGCTAAAACCGTCTTTGCCTGTCAATTTCTCGCAGAAGGCATCAAAAATGGAGAAAATGGCGTTTTTGTCACCTTCGAGGAGCCACCACAAGCACTCAGAAAAAATATGGGTGGTTTTGGTTGGAATATCCGGCAGTGGGAGGAGAATCGTCAGTGGGCCTTTGTCGATGCTTCCCCCCAACCGGAAGAAAAGCCGATGGTGACAGGAGAATACGACCTAGGCGCATTAATCGCTCGCATTGAGTTTGCTATTCGCAAAAATAAAGCCAAACGGGTGTCTATGGATTCTTTAGGCGCAATTTTTAGCCATTTAAGTGATAGCGCTCAAGTGAGAAGTGATCTTTTTCGTCTGGCAACCGCTTTGCGAGAATTGGAAGTAACAGCGATTATGACCGCAGAAAGAACCCAAGAATACGGCGAAATCAGTCGTTATGGGGTGGAGGAGTTTGTGGCCGATAATGTGGTGATTTTACGCAACGTTTTAACCGATGAGAAAAGAAGAAGGACGATCGAAATTTTAAAATATCGGGGAACCGATCACCAAAAAGGAGAATTTCCTTTTACAATTATTCCCAACAAAGGGGCCGTGATTATTCCTTTATCAGCTATTGAATTAGAACAAAAATCCTCTAATATTCGTATTACTTCTGGCAGCCTGGAACTCGATAGAATGTGTGGTGGTGGTTTCTTCCGCGATTCGGTTATTTTGGTTTCGGGAGCCACGGGAACAGGAAAAACCCTCATGGTGACAGAATTTATGGCCGGGGGAGTAACCAATGGGGAAAGATGTTTAATTTTTGCCTTCGAGGAAAGTCGCGAACAGTTATTTAGAAATGCTACCGGTTGGGGTGTGGATTATGACCGCATGGAAAAGGAAGGTAAATTAAAGGTAGTCTGCCGTTATCCCGAAACTACGGGTTTGGAAAATCATCTAATTATGATGAAGGAAATTATCGAGGAGTTTCAACCGAATCGAGTGGCAGTAGATAGTTTATCTGCTTTAGAAAGGGTTTCTAATCTGAAAGGATTTCGGGAATTTATTATCGGTTTGACTTCTTTTATTAAGCAAAAAGAGGTGGGAGGATTATTTACTTCCACCACTCCCACTTTATTAGGAGGTTCCTCGATCACAGAAGCGCATATTTCTACAATTACTGATTCAATTATTCTGCTGCGTTATGTGGAAATGTATGGAGAAATGCGCCGCGGTATCACTGTTTTAAAAATGCGCGGTTCTATGCACGATAAGGATATTCGTGAGTTTTCGATCGATCATCAAGGTATGCACATCGGTCAACCTTTCCGTAATGTTACCGGAATTCTGGCTGGAACTCCTATGTACACAGCACAAACAGAAGTAGAACGTTTGAGTGGATTATTCGAGGATCGTAGTTAAAATACAGCAGCATTTGCTAATCGCACATCGGCCGTTAGCTTTTTTCTCCCTATCTCCTTCTTGCTTTCTTGATATGTATATGTCTAAAAACTTTTGCTTTATTTTTCTAGGTCTTTTACTGATAAATAACCTACATTTATCAGCCTTGGCAGAAACAGTTTTACAAAGAATTGCTCGCACGGGAGAATTAAAAGCGGCAGCCAGAAAAGACGCTACTCCCTTTAGTTATATCGATGAGAAAACGGGACAATGGACAGGTTACGGAGTGGAATTAATGCGCTTAGTCCAACGTCGATTAGAACAACAATTAGGTAAACCGATTACAATAACCTTTACAGAAGCGACGACTAATAATCGTTTTCAGCAAGTGGAACAGGGACAAGTAGATTTATCCTGTAATGCGGCAACAATTACGGAAGAAAGACTAGAAAAGGTTAATTTTTCTATTCCTTATTTTATGACAGGAGCGCAATTTTTAACTAAAAGGGAAAATGTTGATAAAATAGATATTAATAACACTTTAGCGGCAGTTGCGATCGCCTATATTCCCCACACCACCACCGATAGTATTATTCGTTATATCTATCCTCTGGCTAATTGGCAAGCTGTCAGCGATCGAAGTGAAGCAGTGGCAAAATTACAAAGGGGAGAAGTAAAAGCAGTGGTTAGTGATGGAATTCTTCTACTGGGGGAAATCATTAAACAAGGACAGGATCCGCGACAATTTGTGCTACTACCCCGTCAACCGATTACCACCGAACTTTATGGCTGTATTTTACCCAAAAACGATCCCGAATGGAAAAAATTTGTTGATACTGTCGTCGGCAGCAATGATAACCAGAAACTGCGAGAACAATGGTTTAATTTAGAGGAAAGTTCTTTCCCCTATAGGATTCTCAATCAACCCTAAAAATAGACTGTGATTGCTGAAAATTAAAAGTCAGTAAATTCTTGTTTTTTTTGCCTTTTCCTTGTCACTTTTTCCTGAAAAACTATGTCTTTTGTCGGTTTACATATTCACAGTGATTATAGCTTACTTGACGGTGCTTCCCAATTACCGGCACTAATTGATCGAGCGATCGAATTAGGACAACCAGCGATCGCTTTAACCGATCATGGAGTCATGTATGGTGCGATCGAATTAATTAAAACCTGCCGTAATAAGGGAATAAAACCAATTATTGGCAACGAAATGTATGTAGTCAATGGCGATATTGAAGTCAATCTTCGCCACCGAAAATATCATCAAGTTGTTTTAGCCAAAAATACCCAAGGCTATAAAAATCTGGTTAAATTAACTACTATTTCTAATCTGAAAGGTATTCAAGGTAAAGGCATTTTTGCTCGTCCTTGTATCAATAAAGAGTTACTCCAACAATACCACGAAGGATTGATAGTTACCAGTGCTTGCTTGGGTGGAGAGATTCCCCAAGCGATTTTAGCTAATAATAGAAAACTGGCTAAGGAAACTGCTAAATGGTATAAAAAACTTTTTGGTGATGATTTTTACTTAGAAATTCAAGACCATGGTTCTAAAGAAGATCGGATTGTTAATGTAGAAATAGTCAAAATTGCTAAAGAATTAGGAATTAAAGTAGTTGCTACTAACGATTCTCACTTTATTTCCTGTTACGATGTAGAGGCCCACGATGCCTTGCTTTGTATTCAAACTAGCAAGTTAATTACTGAAGACAAACGCCTCCGTTATAGCGGCACAGAATACTTAAAATCTGCTGATGAAATGCGGTTACTTTTCCGTGATCATCTGCCCGAAGATGTGATTGAAGAAGCGATTAATAACACCTTAGAAGTAGCAGAAAAAGTCGAACCTTATAACATATTTAATGAACCGAGACTCCCTAATTATCCTGTTCCTGCGGGACATACTGCCGATAGTTATGTAGAAGAAATTGCTTGGTTAGGATTACTAGAAAGATTAAAATGTCCTTCTCGTCACGAGATTGAGCCTGTTTACAAAGAAAGGCTTGAATACGAATTAAAAATGTTACAGAAAATGGGATTTTCTACCTATTTTCTCGTCGTTTGGGACTATATAAAATATGCTAGAGATCATGATATTCCCGTCGGTCCAGGACGCGGTTCTGCGGCGGGTTCTTTGGTGGCATATTCTTTAAAAATAACCAATATTGATCCCGTTCATCACGGTTTATTATTTGAGCGGTTTCTCAATCCTGAACGGAAATCTATGCCTGATATTGATACGGATTTCTGTATCGAGAGACGGGATGAAATGATCCAATACGTCACGGAAAAATACGGGGAGGCTAATGTTGCCCAAATCATTACTTTTAACCGCATGACATCAAAAGCTGTCTTAAAAGATGTGGCGCGGGTGTTAGATATTCCCTACGCCGAATCGGATAAAATGGCGAAAATGATTCCCGTTTCTCGCGGTAAACCCACACCTTTAAAAGTGATGATTTCCGATGAAACTCCCGAACCAGCATTTAAAGAAAGATACGATACGGAACCCCATGTGCGTCATTGGTTAGATATGGCAATTCGTATCGAAGGTACTAACAAAACCTTCGGAGTTCATGCTGCGGGAGTCGTCATTTCTTCCCAACCTTTAGATGAAGTGGTTCCCCTCCAGAAAAATAATGATGGGGCGGTAATTACGCAATATTTTATGGAGGATTTAGAATCATTGGGATTGTTAAAAATGGACTTTTTAGGGTTAAGAAATTTAACCACTTTGAAAAAAACCGCCGATTTAATTAAACAAAATCAGGGTATAGATATCGATCTCGAACAATTGCCTTTAGATGAAAGAAAAGCCCTGCAAATTCGGGCTAAAGGGGAACATAAAAAACTACCTCCCGATATTCTCAAAACCCACGGATTACTAGAAGAAGGAGATTTAGAAGGGATTTTCCAGTTAGAATCATCGGGGATGAAACAGATCGTTAAAGAGTTAAAACCATCGGGTATTGAGGACATATCTTCAATCTTAGCACTCTATCGCCCTGGTCCTTTAGATGCGGGATTAATTCCTCTCTTTATTGGCAGAAAACACGGTAGAGAACCCATTCGTTATGATCATCCTTTATTGGAACCAATTCTTAAGGAAACCTACGCAGTTTTAGTCTATCAAGAACAGATTATGAAAATGGCGCAGGATTTAGCCGGTTATTCCCTAGGAGAAGCGGATCTATTGCGTCGGGCAATGGGTAAGAAAAAAGCCTCCGAAATGCAGAAACAAAGGGAGATGTTTATCGATGGTGCTGCTAAAAATGGTGTGGAAAAAAGAATCGCTGAAAATCTCTTTGAACAGATGGTAAATTTTGCCGAATATTGTCTAGGAGGTGAGACGTTAATTTTAACTGAGGAATACGGATTATTACCAATTGCTAAAATTGTGAGCGAAGAAATTAACTGCACTGTTTATACTGTTGACCAAAATGGTTTTGTTTATAGTCAACCAATCTCTCAATGGCACGAGCGAGGTTTACAAGAAGTCTTTGAATACACCCTAGAAAATGGGCAAACTATCCAAGCAACCAAAGATCATAAATTTATGACTAGCGACGGAGAAATGTTAGCCATAGATACAATATTTGAGCGAGGTTTAGATTTAAAATCCTCTGATTTTTCCTAAAAACCAAACCCCCCAATCTTGTGTGATTGAGGGGTTAGAAAGAATAATCCTGGCATCGAGCTATTGTCCCGGTCGGCAACCCGACAAGTATCTTGGCCACGGTGAAGTTTCACAACCGAGTTCGGGATGGAATCGGAGTG
>NZ_JADBSA010000236.1:0-24213 GCF_020246945.1 Microcystis sp. M113S1
CAAACAACCGCCAATTATGATGAACCCTGGAAAGAAGCATTAAGCGAGTATTTTGAAGCGTTTTTAGGCTTCTTTTTTCCGGAAGTTCACCAATTAATTGATTGGACAAAACTTCCCGAATCCTTAGAAAAAGAACTAAAAAGGATTACCGCTTCAGCAAAGACAAAAAAACGTTTTGCTGACAAACTCTATAAAGTCTGGTTACTCAGTGGAGAAGAAATCTGGATTTTAATTCATATTGAAATTCAAAGTCAATACGAAGAAAACTTCCCTCAGAGGATGTATATTTATAACTATCGTGCCTTTGATTTGTATCAGAAACCGGTTATCAGTCTCGCTATATTAGGAGATGAACGAGTAAATTGGCGACCAGATTCCTATAATTATACTATCGCTGGTTGTGAAGTCACCCTGAAATTCCCAACGGTTAAATTACTGGACTATGAGGAAAGATGGTCAGAACTAGAAGCAAGTAGCAATCCCTTTGCTATAATAGTCATGGCACACCTGAAAACAAAAGCGACTACCGAGAAGCTGCCAGAACGGGAACAGTGGAAATGGAAGTTAATCAGAGGATTATATGAAAAGGAGTTCGAGAGGGAACAAATAATTAAATTATTTGAAATCATCGACACAATGATGACTCTATCAACTAAATTACAGGAAAGTTTAGAGAGTAAAATTAAACAATTTGAGGAGGAAAGAACCATGCCTTTAATGAGTAATATGGAGTTACGAGGAAGGAAAATTGGTGAGGAAATTGGGGAGTTACGAGGAATAGAACGCGGTAGGGAAATCGGTAAGGAAATTGGTAAGGAAATCGGTAAGGAAATTGGCGCGTTAGAAAAAAGCCGCGATGCCATAAAAACAGTTTTAACCGTGCGGTTTGGACAGATTTCTTCAGAAATTGAAGAGATAATCGGCAAAATGACTAACCCTACTATCTTAGAAGAGCTACTAAAATTAGCAGCTACTGCTCATTCTCTCGCAGAATTTAAGCAGTCTTTGGCAAAAATCAACATCTAGAAACCCGTTTTCTTTGAGAAACCCGTTTTCTGGTAATCAATGTTAATTTATGTTATAGTACCCTTGAAAAATTGGCGATTGTTTGCATAAAATAGTCGCAGTAAATCCTTCTGGTGAATGTCATGACTTCTACTCTTTTGCCGATTATTCCTCCTATTTACGATGTTTTGTTCGATTTCGCTCAATCTGATGGCTTTTGGGCGAATTTGCAAATGGCTTTTGGCACAAGTTATGATGTGGTTGGGGCGACGCAATTACGACAGCAGTGGCAAAGTCGAAATTTCAGTCAACTTCCTGAGATTGAGGTTGTCAACAGCAGTGTTTTAGGTAGTGCAAATGGCGCTTATGGGATTAGCACCAATAAGATATATCTATCTGAAAGCTTTTTGGCTTCTGCTAGTTCAGATGCTTTGTTTGCGGTGATTTTAGAAGAAATTGGGCATTATTTGGATAGGCAAATTAATCAGGTAGATACACCAGGGGATGAGGGAGAATTATTTTCTAATCTGGTGAGAGGGGTTAATTTAACTGAGGCTGAGTTAACTTATATTCAAACAGAAGATGATCGTTCTGTTATTAATTTAGGGGGACAATTTATACAGGTTGAACAAACAGCACCAATTACTTTAATTGTCAATACTACTATAGATGAGAATGATGGTAGTGCCACTATTGGGAGTGGTTTATCTTTGCGGGATGCTGTTGCAATTGCTAATAACAGTCCTAATACTCCCTATATTATTAAGCTGAAATCAGGAACGACTTATGAATTGACTTATGTTAATGATACGACAACAGGCGATCGCAGTTTGAGGACGAAAGGTACGATTACCATTGAAGCTGATGGAACAGCACTAGCTTCTATTGTTAATAATGCTAGTCCTATCTCTGGGCAAAATGATAATAATAGAATTATAAATAGTTTTTTATATTCTGGACTTACATTAAATAATCTCTATATCAGCAACAAAGCAGGAAGGGGAATTTTTAACTGGGGAACATTAGCATTAAACAACAATACAATAACTGGTAATACGGCTGGATGGGGAGGGGGAATTCACAACCTGGGAACATTAACATTAAACAACAATACAATAACTGGTAATACGGCTAATATTGTAGGAGGGGGAATTTTTAACGGGGGAACGGGAACATTAACATTAACTAATAATACAATAACTGGTAATACGGCTTCTAATAGAGGAGGGGGGATTGCCAACTGGGGAACATTAACATTAAACAACAATACAATAACTGGTAATACGGCTACTTATGGAGGGGGGGGGATTTACAGCCAGGGAACATTAACATTAAACAACAATACAATAACTGGTAATAAGGCTGCTGGTTCTGATGGAGGGGGGATTTACAACTCGGCGGGAACATTAACATTAAACAATAATACAATAACTGGTAATAAGGCTGCTGGTTCTGGAGGAGGAATTTACAACGCAGCGGGAACATTAACATTAAACAACAATACAATAACTGGTAATACGGCTGGATGGGGAGGGGGGATTTCCAACAACTTCTCTGGAACATTAACATTAACCAACAATACAATATCTGGTAATTCTGGAGGGGGAATTTCCAACAGCACTGGAACATTAACATTAACCAACAATACAATAACTGGTAATACGACTAATTATGATGGAGGGGGGATTGCCAACTGGGCGGGAACATTAACATTAAACAATAATACAATAAGCGGCAATACGACTAATTATGATGGAGGGGGAATTTCCAACGGGGGAACATTAACATTAAACAATAATACAATAAGCGGCAATACGGCTAAATACTGGGGAGGGGGAATTCACAACGACTATGGTGGAACATTAACATTAACCAACAATACAATAACTGGTAATACGGCTGGTTCTGATGGAGGGGGAATTCGCAACTCCTATGGTGCTGGAAAATTAACATTAACCAACAATACAATAACTGGTAATACGGCTGGTTCTGATGGAGGGGGGATTTACAACTACTATGGTGGTGGAACATTAACATTAACGAATAACATTATTACTGGCAATAGTGCCGGCTTAGGTGGTGGTATTTACAATTATAATAAGGGTACATGGAGTTCAAATAGTATTATTAGTGGAAATACGGCGAACCAAGTTTGGTATATAGACTTAGAAAACCCAGATGGACATCCAACTACAGACAAATCCAGCTGGATTGATGGTAAATTGATAGCAAATCCAATACATCCAACATATCCAAATATATTCGACATTGGGACTTTTATCGAACTCCCACCCTCACCTAATCCTCCACCTAAACCAACGATATCAGTCAGTAATGCGTGGGTCGATATTCCCGCAGGGACTAATCAAACAAAAGTTCTTACATTCGAGGTTAAACTGTCCTCAACCTATGATAAACCCATAACCGTTGATTACTATACCCTTGATGGAAGTGCCAATTCAATAGACTCTACCCAATTAAAAGATTTTGACAATGTTGTCAAACAAACCCTCTCCTTTTTCCCAGGAGAAACCAGCAAACAAATAGAAATTACCGTTTTAGGAAGTGCGCCTCCTACCGACCAAACCTTTGAGATTTTGGCCAAAGATACCGCTTATCGTAATTGGACAGATACGGACAAAGGTAAAGAAGTAGATAAGAAATATGACTATAGTGACCTGGGTTACGAAGGCTATCGTATCAATAAAGTCTTCAAAGATTCTACCACAGGATTTGATGCTTTTGGTTTAACTTCTGATGAAAAATTCTTTCTGGTTTTAGCCAATCCCCTTAATGCCAATGAATTTACATCCAGTAGTAATAAATTACTGCAAGATATTGCCAATACTTCAGGCGGTAACAATACCGCCGCCTATACTGCTGGACAGAATCTAATCAACCAACTCACCAGCACCAAGCAATCCTATACCTTCACTGATGGCACAATTTATGACCTTGCTAAACCTCCTGTTTTAGCGATTCGGGGTACTGAATTCTCATCTGTTAACGATCTATTAAGTGATGCTGAAACCGAAGGAATTGGCTATAATCAATTTACTAACAATAAAGCCGCAGTCAATCAATGGCTTTCAGAAGTAACTAATCCTGTAAGCGGATTGACTCTAAAACCTAATATTGCAGGTCATAGTTTAGGCGGTGCATTAAGTCAGTGGGTAGGAGGTAGTTATACAGGACAACTCGGAAAGATTGTTACTTTCAATAGTCCGGGTATTTCTCAACAACCCGGCATTAATTTCAACGCTACTAATAACTTAGGTGTCACTCATTACATAACTTCGGCTGATTTGGTTAGCATGGCAGGTTCAAAATATCTGAGTGGAGTCTGGAACTTAGAAAAATATTCAAAACTAACATCTGCAATTACTTTTGAAAAACATTCAGTTCCCGTCTTAAATCAAACTATTACAAGAACTAATTTGTCCAAGCCGACAGATTTAACTCGGAAAGTTGCCAACGGAAATACTACTGATTTAAGTAGTTACAGGTTTACATATTTTCCTGATGCTGATTATTTTGCTCTTCAAGTAGCCTTCTCTATAATTCCAATAATAGGGCCAGAACTTGCTGCTGCTTTAACTTATCGTGGAACCGTTGAACTGAATCGACAAGCAATCGGAATTGCCATTAATGGTCTTGGAAATATATCCGATGCAGTAACATCCGCTTACAACGCAGCTAAATCTTGGACTTCAGATGCGTGGGATGCGATTATTGGACAGTCTGACAAGAAACTTGGTTTATCTCCATCAACTGCAAATCAAATCAATTCACCGCAAACGCTTGCATCATCTTTTCTGGACACAAATAGCTATCAAATAGCAACAACAGCTACAGCATCACAGACAATTGATAACTTTTGGGATGCCATACCTGACTGGGGAAATAATGCTTGGCAAGCTACAACTAAATGGTCAGGAGATGCTTGGAAAAGTATTGATGAATGGACACCCCAAACTTGGCAAGCAACAACTACCTGGACAGCAGCCGATTGGAATAGACCATTCTTTACTATCTCAAATCCGACAATTGCAGAAAACAATTCAGGAACAAACAATCTGGTATTTAAAGTTACATTGTCAACCACAAGTACCCAAACAATTACCGTAAATTATGGCACTGCTGATAACACAGCAACAGCAGGAAGCGACTATATAGCTAAAACAGGTACTCTCACCTTTACCCCGGGACAAATCAGCCAAGATATTATTATTTCCGTCAATGGTGATACTGCAATTGAACCCGATGAGACTTTCTTGATTAACCTTTCTAATCCTAGCAATGCGCTGATTACAGATAATCAAGGATTAGGAACAATTACCAATGATGATGTCACCCTTCCTAGTATTACTCTTGCGGTTTCTCCTAGTAGTGTGACAGAAGACGGGACACAAAACCTTATCTATACCTTCACCCGTTCTGGTGTAACAACCAATGCTTTAACCGTCAATTACACCCTCGGAGGGACAGCTACCCTTAATACAGATTACACTCGCAGCGGGACTAACAATACTGTCACCTTTGCTGCTAATTCATCCACTGCTAAAGTAACAATTGACCCCACTGCGGATACAACTGTTGAAAGTAACGAAACCGTCGCTTTAACCCTCGCGACCGGGACGGGTTATACAGTAGGGACAAATACCGCAGTGACGGGGACAATTAATAATGACGACTTTTCCCAACTCTCCATCAATAATATCACCGTTGTCGAGGGTAAAGATAATAATGCAACCCTCACTATCACTGTCAACAATCCAAATCCACAACCAATTAGCGTCAATTATACTACTGCACCCATTGATGCTACCGCCAATGTAGATTACACTAGCAAGACCGGAACTCTCACCATTGCACCTAATACTTCTACTGCTACTATTAGCATTCCCATCCTCAATGATAACCTTAATGAAGCAAACGAAACTTTTGCCATTAACCTCAGTAATCCCGTCAATGCAACTCTTACCAATAACAAGGGAATTGTCACCATCAGCGACACCTTAACCGCTAATGTCACCACTACCCTACCTGCTAATGTAGAAAATTTGACCCTAACTGGGACTACAAATATTAATGGGACAGGTAACGCTGCTAATAACATCCTGACGGGTAATAGTGGTAATAATACCCTCAATGGAGGTACAGGAATTGATACCATAATCGGTGGTTTAGGAAATGATACTTATCAAATTGATACTACTACCGATACGATTACGGAAAATGCCAACCAAGGTACAGATACTGTTCAATCATCGGTTACTTATACCCTGGGAAATAACCTAGAAAACCTCACGTTAACTGGAACCGCAAATATTAACGGAACTGGTAACACCTTAAATAACATTATCACTGGTAATAGTGGGAAAAATACCCTTACAGGAAGTGCGGGAAATGATACCTTGATTGGTGGTACTGGTAATGATACCATAACAGGGGGTGCAGGTAGCGATCGCTTCACCTTCAACAACCGCAATGAAGGGATTGACACAATTACTGATTTTCTCTCCAGTCAGGGGGATAAAATTGCTGTCTCTGCTGCGGGTTTTGGCGGTGGTTTAGCAGCAGGAGTTTCCATTACAGCCGCTCAATTCCTGTTAGGAACAACTGCATTAAATGCCAGCAATCGCTTTATTTATAATACAATCACTGGAGGACTATTCTTTGATGGGGACGGGACAGGTACACTAGCAGCTATTCAAATTGCAACTCTTAGTTCTAAACCCACTCTTACCGCCTCTGATATACTTGTATTAGTTTAATCTTAATACAGCTTGTAGGGTGCGTTAGACGGCCAAAATTGCTGCTTTGACTGGAAGGCGACAATCCGTCGTAACGCACCACCTATCATCGACTGTGATTGTGTGATGGACTATGATTGAAGTAACGCACTACCTATCATCAACTAAGTAGCCAGTTACAATTAAAGATAAAATACAAAGAATCAGAAGCCTGTCCCACTATCTAACAATTAATTGAGATTACTTACTTACAAGCCCAAAATATGATATAGATATTTATATAAAATTGATCTGCAGCCTTTGACTGATTACTGTTTACTGATCACTGAAAGGTCTCCTATCTCAACTAGAAAATTAATTTTTCACGACTACTTATAGTTAATCATGTATTTCTGGCAATTTCGTGTTTATCAGCGTCCTTTGCTGCATCCCCTACAAACCCATCACGGACTATGGCAAATTAGGGAAGGAATTATTATTCGCTTAGAAGCGGAAGATGGACGTATTGGATGGGGAGAAATTGCTCCTTTACCTGAATTTGGCTCAGAAACATTATCGGCAGCAATATTATTCTGTCAAAGTCTCGAAAATCCCCTATCAATAACTTCAATTTTTTCTATTCCCGAACAATTTCCTGCCTGTCAATTTGCCTTTGAATCAGCTTTAGAAGATTTAAGGATAGAAAATCAATCAAGAGAATTAGAACCAAAAAATTATAGTTATTTATTACCCACTGGTGCGGCAGTATTTCCCTGTCTGGATGATATTTTAGCTTCTAATCAAACTAATACTTATAAATGGAAAATTGCAGTTAATTCTCTCCAGCAAGAGTTAACCTTATTTGAAAAATTAATTACCCGATTACCCAGGAAAAGTAAATTGCGTTTAGATGCCAATGGGGGATTAAGTATTGCTGAGAGTAAAATCTGGTTAAAAATTGCCGATGAATGTAGAATAATTGAATTTATCGAACAACCTTTACCCCCGTCTAAATTGGCAGAAATGTTGCAATTAAGTCAAGATTTTACCACAGGGATTGCCTTAGATGAATCCGTAGCCAATCTTCGACAAATAGAGGAATGTTATCAACGGGGATGGCGAGGAATTTTTGTGATTAAACCTGCTATTACTGGTTCAATACAAGGGTTAAAAAATCTCTGGGAAAAATATCCCTTAGATTTAGTATTTTCCTCCGTTTTAGAAACTAATATCGGCAGCAAATCAGCTTTACGTCTAGCACAAGAATACCCCAGAAAGGAGCGAGCTTTAGGCTTTGGTGTGCAACAATGGTTTAATAATAGTGACCCCGATTGGTTAGAAAAACTGTGGACGACATCAACAAACAATTAGCATATCTCAGTCAAAAAGATTGGCTATATGGATACAATAGCCAAAAATTTTATCAATTATATCAGTCCTATTCTCGGCAATTTATCGCCGCAGATAATCCTCGATTAACTATGCTTCTTTCCGAAGGCAATCCCCTTAAATTCTTAGCTATATTCTTGGCTGCCGTCAGGTCAAAAAGTTGCCTATTTTTAGCTAATCCTGACTGGAAAACTAACGAATGGGAACAGGTTTTCTCTCTGGTGCAACCCGATTATATTTTTGGTGAAAATATCAAGGTTTTTAACTATAATTCTTCTCCTGTTAATCCTTTGACTAATTCTCTGATGATACCCACGGGAGGAACCTCGGGAAAAATTCGCTTTGCTATCCATAACTGGTTAACCTTAACTGCTTCTGTCAAAGGTTTCTCTGAATATTTTCAAGTCAAGCAGGTTAACTCTTTTTGCCTATTGCCCTTATATCATGTTAGTGGTTTAATGCAGTTTCTCAGAAGTTTTTTAACGGGGGGAGATTTTGCTGTTATTCCTTACCATAAAATCAAACAAAAGCGCATAAATAATCTCAATCTTCAAGATTATTTTATCTCCTTAGTTCCCAGTCAATTACAATTTTTTCTAGAAAATGATCCTCAATGGTTAGCCAATTTTAAAACAGTTTTACTAGGAGGTTCCCCTGCATGGCCATCTTTACTAGAAAAAGCTAGAGAATATAATATTTCTCTGTCTCCCACCTATGGAATGACGGAAACTGCCTCACAAATTGTCACCCTTAAACCAGAAGATTTTCGACGAGGAAATAATAGTAATGGACAGCTATTACCCCATGCTCAGATAAAAATTAATCCCGATAACCAGAAAATTATTATTGAAGCGAAATCTTTATTTTTAGGCTATTATCCCCATCTTAATCAAGCAAGCTACTTCGAGACGGATGATTTAGGTTACTTTGATGAAAGTGGTTATTTATATATCATTGGTCGCGATAGTCAAAAAATAATTACTGGAGGAGAAAATGTTTATCCTCTTGAGGTAGAAACTGCCATTAGACACACTGATTTAGTTAAAGATGTGGTGGTTTTGGGATTGCCAGATTCTCGATGGGGACAGATAATTGTCGCTTTTTATGTCCCCGTTAACTCTCAGATAAACCAGACAATTATTCAATCCCAGATTAAAGATAAATTAGTCAATTATAAACTGCCGAAACATTGGATAAAATTACCAGAGATACCAAAAAGTCCCCAAGGCAAGATTAATCGAACCAATTTAATTAAATTAGCTGAAACTTTTTTTGACACCGAGTCAAACCCCAGACGATAATTATAGCAGTTATCTTAATGGTGAGTTATGAGGGTTTCCTAAATTAGCGTCATTTTCCCAGCCAAAAGCCAAGGGATTTACTAGGTATATGGCGACAAAATCGCCATTTTTTGCCGAGGAATTGCTGGTAATGGCAATCTCTGGCTCATTTTATTAATGAATGTTAAAAGTTGATAGCTATCTTGCTCAAGATTGACCGGTTAGGCAATAATAAGAAGGTTTATCATCCCCATTAAAATAAAGAATGCTCAACGCTTTTATTTGGCTACCGATTATAGGGGCGATACTGATTGCCTACACGCCTCTAGAGGCGAAAAAAGTGCGAGGATTAGCTCTAACTCTTTCTGTCGTTCTCTTACTGCTGAATATTCTCCTTGGCTGGCAATTTGACCCTAGTAACCCGCAAATGCAGTTCACGGTTAACCTGCCTTGGATTAATTTCCTCGGTTTCAACTATGCTCTCGGTGTCGATGGATTATCATTTTCATTACTTTTTCTTAACAGCCTCTTGACAATAATTGCTCTTTATGCTAGTGGTACAGGGGTTAACCGACCGAGATTTTACTATTCCCTACTCCTGTTACTCAATGCGGGAGTAGCGGGGGCCTTTCTAGCGCAGGATTTACTACTATTTTTCCTATTTTACGAATTAGAAATCGTCCCGCTTTACTTTCTCATTGCCATTTGGGGGGGTCAAAGACGCGGCTACGCAGGCATGAAATTTTTATTATACACGGCAATTTCAGGCTTTTTAGTGCTAATCTCTTTCCTCGGCTTAGTTTGGCTAACCGGTGCTAATAATTTCGCCTATAATCCCCTTTTATCGAACAATTTACCCGTTAACACCCAATTATTGCTCCTCATCCCCCTTCTCATCGGATTAGCCATCAAAATCCCGATTTTTCCCTTTCATACTTGGCTACCGGATGCCCACGTCGAAGCATCTACCCCCGTTTCTGTGCTTTTAGCGGGAATATTACTCAAATTAGGAACCTATGGACTGCTGCGCTTTGGAATCGGTTTATTTCTCGACGCTTGGGTGACTATCGCTCCTTGGTTAGCAACGATAGCAGCTATCAGCGCCCTCTACGGGGCCAGTTGCGCTATTGCCCAAAAGGATATGAAAAAAGTGGTCGCCTATTCTTCCATTTCCCACATGGCCTATATTTTACTAGCGGCGGCGGCCACCACCAGATTAAGCATCACTGCGGCGATTTTGCAGATGATTAGTCACGGTTTAATTTCCGCTTTGTTATTTTTGTTGGTGGGAGTAGTGTATAAAAAAACCGGCAGCCGGGATGTGGATTATCTACGCGGTTTATTAAATCCAGAAAGAGGTTTACCAATCACGGGAATGTTAATGATTTTAGCGGCTATGGCCAGCGCCGGCATCCCCGGAATGGTGGGATTTATCGCCGAATTTTTAGTCTTTCGTGGCAGTTTCCCGATTTTTCCGATACAAACGCTCTTATGTTTGGTCGCTAGTGGTTTAACCGCAGTATATTTTCTCCTGATGATTAATCGGGTTTTCTTTGGTCGTTTAACCCCTGAATTATCGCGCATTCCTCGCAGTACCTGGCCCGAAAGATTTCCCGAAATTGCTTTGGCTTTATTTATTATTGTTTTGGGATTACAACCGAATTGGATGATTCACTGGAGTGAAAACCAAGCATCAATGTTATTAACTGGGACGGCAATCAGTCAAAAGCAATCATAGAAACCTTTTTCGGGATTTTTTAAACCTAGACCGAAACTAACTTGTGGATATGTGCCGAAACGTCAAAAATTTTTGGCTTTGCGGAGGGAATTAACCGTTAAAACCACCTGTTCCCCCACCAGTTCAATTTCTTCTAAAGTATTAAAACGACTCAACCCGAAGCGCAGGGAGGCATAAGCGAGAGATTCGGGGCGACCCAAGGCAGTTAAAACGTGAGAGGGGGCGGTATGGCTAGAAGAACAGGCAGAACCGGAGGAAAGCGCCACTATTGGCTGTAATCCTAACAATAACGCCGCACCGTCCACCCCTTCAATACTAATATTTAAATTTCCGGCTAATCTTTGGCTAGGATGACCATTGAGATAAATTCTGTCTAATTGACTGATAATCTCCCATAAACGGGCTTTTAACCGATTTAAGTAGCTGGTATCTTCTTCGATCGCTTTGATGCCCAATTCTACCGCCTTGGCAAAACCGACAATTTGCGGTGTAAATATTGTACCCGATCGCAGTCCTTTTTCCTGGCCTCCCCCTTGAATTTGAGCGGCGAGACGAACTCTGGGGTTCCGGCGCCGGAAGTACAGCGCACCGATTCCCTTCGGTCCGTGGACTTTGTGGGCAGTTAAGGACATCAGATCTATATTCATTTCCTCCACATCTAGGGGAATTTTCCCGATTGCTTGGGCCGCATCCGTATGAAAAAGTACCTGATACTGGCGACAAATCGCCCCAATTGCCGCTAAAGGTTGAATCACCCCAATCTCGTTATTAGCCGCCATAATTGACAGCAAAATCGTGTCAGGACGCACAGATTTTTCTAGTAATTCCAAGTCAATTAGACCATCAGTACCGACGGGTAAAATTGTCACCTCAAAACCCAATTTTTCCAGATAATGACAGGGATCTAAAACGGCGCGATGTTCTGTCACCACCGTAACTATGTGCCGTCCTTTGGCGAAATAAGCTTCGGCAACCCCTTTGATAGCTAGGTTATTGGCCTCCGTTGCCCCACTGGTAAAAATAATTTCTTCGGGACTACTATTAATAGCAGCGGCGATTGTTTCTCTTGCCTGTTTAACCGCAGCCTCGGCTGTCCAACCATAGACATGATTAATACTACTGGCATTACCAAAGTGTTCGGTAAAATAGGGCAACATCGCCGCCAGAACCTGCGGCTCTAGGGGTGTCGTGGCGTGGCAATCTAGATAAATCGGCTTTTGAGACATATTTTTCCCCTGCGGGGGATTTGAGAAGGAGATATCCCCTGTTTTAAGAGAATCTCTGAAAGTGCATTGCTAATCTATGTTAACAAAAAAGTATCGGATAGTAGTCAACAGCTTACAACTCAGTCTAGAACTTTAAGATTTAATAATGAGAGCGCAATCGCTCTCTGACAGCAGTTACAATTTCCCTATTCCAATGTTGTTCAGTAACCCAACAGGATTAATAAAACATATTTTCCGGCTCAATCATGGCTAAAAAATCGAAGGCATTTAGTGAACTGCTCAGGCTGCAGAAAATGTCCCAAGGCTCCCAGAAACTCTTGAAAAGCTTTGAGAAGAAATTAAGAGAAAAGTCCTTGCCTTTCAAGGAAATTGTCGTCTCTCCTTCTGGGGAAGTCAAAATGTCGGAAGTTCTGGAGGATTTTGTCGAGCCTTACCGGGAATCCCCTGAAACGAAGGAATCCATGCGAAGATTGCTGACCCTAGGGACAATCGCTTGGAATCTGGCGTTGTCCCCCGAATCAAAGCGGCAAGGGATGATAGACCGAGTTTTTAACAAAGACCTTCTTAACGGAGATGAAAAGCTCAAGGCGGAGATTCAAGGGCTAATCGAGGAGCTAATCGCCAGGAAAAACCGTTATTTCTCGGAAAACAGACGAATGATTGTGGATTTTGAGTTAAAAGAGCTAGGAAACGACTATCATATCTCTGTTGCCTCAACTTTGTCGCCAGAATTTTCCGAGTCAGAGTTTGACTTCAAAGTCGGCGACTCGGTCATCGTCAAACAGGGTGTACTCGACCCAGATTTTGGGACTGACATCGGTGGTTGGCAAGGAAGAATTGTGACAATTGAGCGGCAGAGCAATCTCATCGGCATTGTGGCAATTGAGCGGCAGAGCAATCACATCGGCATTGAATGGGATAGCATCACCCTGAAAAACATCCCTAGTTCGGTGATTGACCAGTGTGAAGTGGAAAACTTAGACTGGACTCAAATGTGCCTCTCCTCAACGGATGTGGAATTAACCCAACCTCGAGATACAGAAGAAGATGTGGCCGCTATCATTGAGCAAATTGAGTCTAACATCGTTGGAGCTATTTAGCAGAAAAGAGAAAGGCGATTCAGGCGGTTGGCCGACGTTGACCCTGAGGAGGAAATGGCGGCTTTAGACGCTTGGAAAAAAACACTTGATTCATTACCCTATTGACCATCGAGCAGCGATTTGGAGGAGAGAAATTTGAGATGGATGATTCCCAGAAATACGAGGCTGACTGTCAAAAGATAAGAAAAGCCAATCATGAATTACTAACGGATTTTGAGAGTTGGCTAGAATCATCAGGCCTGTCCGAAAAAACCATTAATAATCATGTTTCAAATATAGATTTTTATATCAACGAATATTTACTCTATGAAGATGCCGTAGAAGCCAAAGACGGGGTAGATATGGTCAGTGACTTTTTGGGTTATTGGTTTATCAAAAAGGCCCTGTGGGCCAGTCAATCAAGCATCAAGGCTAATGCAGGTAGTCTGAAAAAGTTCTACACTTTCTTACTGGAAAAAGGCCTAATAGATAAAGATGATTTGCAAGAACTTAAAGAAACCATCAAGGAAGAAATGAGTGAATGGCTGGAAACTTTAAGGCGATACGATGACCCATTGACTGAAGATATGTCGGATGTTTGGTAATCTTAACCAAGTGGCAATCCCCCACCCTATGGCTGAGAAGCTATAATATCATTGTCAGGACACAACAAGAGTGAAACAATGGAAACATTAGAATTAGAAAGCGGCCAGTCGATTCTTAAAGCTGGTCAAACAACCACAGAAAGAGCTTTACAATTGTTTGACGCTCTCGACCCCGTGAGTTTAGACTTTATGCTCGGTCGTTGGCAAGGTTCTGGACTTCAGACAAATCACCCAATGGATGGTTTATTAGAAGCATCTAATTGGTATGGTAAAGAATTTGTCGATACTGAGAATGTCCACCCCCTGTTATTTTTAGATGGTCAGGGAAAAATTTTTAAGGTGGCACCCAATCCCACGGCCATGAACTGGATTTTGAAGCTGCCGATACTCAAAAATAATTCTCTGAAACCTTTACTGATGCTGACCAACTCCTTGCTGAAAACAGAGACAAGTCAGGCTAGACTGCGAATGATGGAATATCGGGGCAAAGTCAGCGCCACGATGATTTATGATTATTTGCCCATCAATGACTCTTTTCGGAAAGTAGATGATAATAACGTGCTGGGAATTATGGATTTTAAAAACTCTCCCCAACCTTTCTTTTTTGTTCTCAAGCGATGTCAAAGACCTCTTAATTCTTGAGGTTCGATTTAAACGCTCTGGTGCAAGAATTTAGAGTTGAGGGATAATTCAAGTACAGAGGAACAGGAGGTAATTATGAACTTATCATCGTTGTCATCGGGTTGAAGTGGCTGAGAAGTTAAAAAAATTAACTCGCCAACCAATTAAGCATTTAGAATAATAAATTCTACACTTGCTGTGGACGAAATGCGCGTTCATCCCATTCTTCTTGATAAATAGAGTCAGATGTTTGATTCATTTTGAGTGCAATATCACTTAAGAGTTTGTGGTGTTTGAACATTCTTCTAATTTCACCATCGACTAGATTCAACAAATAAGGAATTTCATTTCCTAATTTGACAAAAGAGAGATAATATTAAATATTTGTAAACTTTTTCGCCTAAGTTACTTTTCTGTGGTAGGCAAATCTTTACTGCTCCGATTCGGGGGTTTCTTGGGAGGTGTCATCGTTGTTGGTTTTTGGTTCTTGTCCTTTAAAAATCGTGATGGATCGCCAAAAACCCTCTAAAAACTGATTGAGAGTCGTTTCCTTGATTTTACCCGTCCAGAGCAATCCCACAATCACAATAAGAGCAAAGATAAAAATAATTGCCAAAACGCTGGTAATAAACTGTACCACTGGCACAGTATTGGCAAGCACCGCAAAGATAAAAGCAACCACAGCTAAAACCAGCAACAAAGCGAGACTAGGTTTCAGTAGATTGGGATTTTCTGGCGTTTTGGGAACTATAGGGCGATTTTCTCGGCTTTTGCGGCTACGTTCTTCCCTTTCGTCGAGATATCCTTCTCTTTCTGTCTTAGATTCCACCCCTTCTAAGATATCGCGGATATTGTATTTGCCGCGCAAACCGGGGAGAGTTGCTTCCACGCTGCCTTGGCGATCGAGTTCTATCAGATAGAGATAATCGACGGGAACTTCTACCCCGGTGGGTTTTTCCCCTTGCAATTCTCGAATCACTAACTTTTCCTGTACGGCTAAATTAGGGATAGTAGCGTGAATTTTCTGAAAATCTGTCTTAATAATAGCTAAAAGCGCACTAGCACGCTCACCCTCGGCTTTTATGCTAATGTAGTTATCTTCCTCGTCGGCACGCACCAAAGCTTTGTTAAGATCCATTGTCAGAACCACACCACTACGCCAACGCATGGTTTTATAGATCATCTGGTGATTGCGGACGATAAAGCGGGAAATGATGCTACCGGGCAGGATATCATAACGGTACTGGAAGTGTAAAGGTGCGTTTTCGTAGATATCCACATCTGGTTCATCGATGGGTAGAAGATCGGTGATTAGATAGCGATCGGGACTGTAACCATCAAGGGGAAAACAGAGTTCAAATTTTCCCATCAAATCCATCAAAAATCGGCGTTTATTTTCGGGATAACGTTGGGGTTGTTTGAGAATATTGTGCAGATCTGGCAGTGAGAGAATGCCCTTTTTTTGCACCATCAAATCGTGATTATTGAGAATATCGTAAACACCGTCAGTTACCCATTCCGGGTTCAGGACATTGGTTTCATTCAGTCGCGGATCATCTTGGTAGTTGAGGACAATACCGAGATCGTGGAGAAACTGCACTAAACTTTTTTGAGCGCTGGCCTCTTTAATCTCGGCTTTCTGACACATTTCCTGATACTTTTCGTAGGAAATAAAGTCATAACTCTCTTGCATTGCTTCTAGTTGAGTTTTGATCTGAAACCAACTATTAGGCAATAAATCTTTGATATGGGGAATAGCATCGATTTGGGAGGCGATTTCTTGCACAAGTTGCTCGATTCCTACACCGGTTTTACAGGAAGTGGCGATTAGCTTGGTAATTTGGGGATATTTTTTCTGGAGGGTACGGATCTTAACTTGGGGGGGATTTTCATCGGCACAATTACCCACGATAATCACGGGAGAATTGCCTCCGTAGGTTTCAATGAGTTTTAACCAGTATTCCAGACGGTTTTGCTGTTCGTTTTTGCGGTTGTCGAGGACGAGCAGATAAAGACTGCGTTTAGTCAGAAAAAACTGATGGGTGGTTTGCATCACTTTCTGACCGCCAAAATCCCAGAGATTGAGGCGAATATCGGGTTTTTGGTCAAGTTTCCAGCTTTCAATATTAATGCCGGGGGTCTTGGGTTCTTCGGAATTAAAGGTATTGTGCAGTAACCGCTTTAACAGGGAAGTTTTCCCCACATCCCCCTCCCCCACCAATAAAACTTTAAGCTCGTTAAGAGGGCGTTTTTTTCCTTTATCCTTGAGATAACTGAAAATCGCCTGCGGGTTGCCATCATCCCATGTTGTTTTGCCCCATCCCTGACGAATAATTTCCGGAGGAACGTTGGTAATCGGGTTATTTTCGAGGACTAATCGCTTCAGGTTGACTAGGTGAGCGAGCGCTTCTGGAATCTCGCTGATTTGGTTATAGCTGAGTTCGAGGATTTGCAGGGAGGTGAGGTGAGCGAGCGCTTCTGGAATCTCCCTGATTTGGTTCTTGTTGAGATAGAGGACTTGCAGGGAGGTGAGTTGAGCGAGCGCTTCTGGAATCTCGCTAATTTGGTTATTGTAGAGATAGAGGCGTTGCAGGGAGTTGAGTTGAGCGAGCGCTTCTGGAATCTCGCTGATTTGGTTATAGCTGAGATCGAGGGATTGCAGGGAGGTGAGTTGAGCGAGCGCTTCTGGAATCTCCCTGATTTGGTTATTGTGGAGATAGAGGACTTGCAGGGAGGTGAGTTGAGCGAGCGCTTCTGGAATCTCGCTGATTTGGTTATAGCTGAGATCGAGGATTTGCAGGGAGGTGAGGTGAGGGATTTCGGGGGGAATTTCTGTTAAGTTTTTGTTGGACAGATCCAACTTCCCCGCTCTTTCGTCCTTTGCCTGTTGAATCAACTCTAGTACTTTCTGTGCTGTCATGGACCATCCCCCCGCTACTATATTTACTCTATTTTGGCAAAAGATCCGGTTAATGCAACTGGTGGTGATCAGCTAGTCCACTGTTAACGGTAATACCAAATCCGTTTTAATAGTATGATTAACTCCCACACGCGGTTATTCATACATTTGTATCAGTTTAGGGATGACTGATAATTGCTGATTGTCGCTATTTCTGCAAATGTCAGATGCACCCAGTATGTCAAACGAATAATTATATAATTCAAGAGAATTTATCCTGAAGACAGGGATTGATAAGGAATAATTTCTTCAAGGGGATTTCCTAACTTTTCCCTCGCTATATCTAACTCATAGGCTTTTTGTAAATTCATCCAAATTTCTGCTCCTGTATTAAAAAAACGTCCTAATCTTAAGGAAATATCTCCCGTGATATTTCCTTGACCTTTGAGAATTTGCTCAAGTTCATTCTCAGAGATATTAACTCTTTTGGCAAGCTGAGAAACATCAAGATTAATTTCCTCTAATTCATCAGCTAAAATTTCACCAGGGTGGATAGGACTTTTCCAATTATTCATCGTGAATTTTCCTTAATGATAATCAACAATTTCAACATTAGTAGCTGCATCATCCCATGAGAAACAAATACGATACTGGTCATTGATGCGAATACTGTATTGACCGATTCTAAGTAAGTAGTGGATTGTTTCAGCTAATTTGGTGTATTAGAAAAATGCTATAAATTCTATAATCTAAGACTTTAAGCCGAAATCTATTGCCCTATTTTAGCTGAAACAGTCCAGTAGTTATAATTAAATTGAAGATAGATTTTGCCTCTGATCCCCCCTGACCCCCTTAATAAGGGGGGAATCTGACAACTTTTAACACCTACCTACTTATCCCCTTTTAAACGTTCTAAGCGGTTACTCGGCAATCCTGCCAATGCTTCTAGTGTATTAGCACTTTCTAAAATACGCAATCTTTTGATCGCTAATCGTTCAATCCCAGAAAACTTTTTAACCAACTGCTTATTATAAAGCTTTTCTGTATCTTTACATCGAAAGCTTTTAATCATGGGTTATTTTTTTTGTCTTTTCTAAGGCAACAATTTGATAAATTTTGCTAAATTTATCAACCGTCCCGATAATTACTCGAATGTCTCTCATCTTTTTTTCTCAAACCATGTTTGTAATAATTCCCCCGATTCCTTGGCTAAAATTCCCGCGATTACCGGTAAACGATGGTTAGAAAAAGGACTATCAATAAAATTAGCCACAGTGCGGATAACTCCTGTTTTCGGATCGTCAGCACCGTACACTAATAATCCTAGCCTAGCCTGAATGATTGCCCCGGCACACATGGGACAGGGTTCGAGGGTGACGTAGAGGGTACAATCATTTAAGTGCCAATTGCCTAAAACTTGACTAGCGGCACGAATCGCTAGAATTTCGGCGTGAGCGGTGGGATCACGGTGTTTTTCCTTGCAATTAGCCCCTTGAGCGATTAAATTGCCCTGTTTATCCACGATAACCGCTCCCACAGGTACATCACCCCGGTCCCCCGCAGTTGCCGCTAAATTTAAAGCTAACTGCATCCATTGCCGATGTTTCTCATAGGCTTTTTCGTCAATAGACTTTAGATAGTCCCACATTTAGCCAGTAAATTATCTAATTTTTTCTGACCATCCAAAGCATACAAATCATCACAACCACCGATATGTTCATTGTTAATAAAAATCTGTGGTACACTGCGTTTACCCCTGGCACGTTCGGCCATGGCTTGACGAGCGCTTTCATCCCCATCAATTTTGTATTCGGTGTATTTTACTCCTTTCCAACCCAGCAACCATTTGGCCCGAATACAATAGGGACAAGTTGCCCAGGTGTAAATTTCCACATTGGCCTTGATATTTTCGTTATAACGCCCAAAAAGCGAGTTAAATAGATTTAGCATCTTGTGACTACAGAAATATTTATCTCTATTTTATGGATTCTGGTACCAAAAAAGCCCAATTACGCAAACAACTAATTGCCCAAAGACGAACGCTTCCTAAGCATATTTGGCAAGAAAATAGTCAGCAACTTTGCAAAAATTTACAATCTTTACCTTTATTTCAGCACGCTAAAACCATTCTCGCTTACTTCAGTCATCGTCAAGAGCCGGATTTAAGTTCCTTATTTTGCCAGCACCATCGCTGGGGTTTTTCCCGTTGTGACGGAGATAGCCTGACTTGGCACTGTTGGACTGCCGACGATCCCCTAGAATTAAATCGTTATGGCATCTATGAACCAACAGCGATCGCTCCTCTCATTTTACCTGCCGAAGTGGACTTACTGTTAATTCCCGCCGTCGCTTGCGATCGCCAAGGTTATCGCTTAGGTTACGGGGGAGGTTATTTTGATCGTCTCTTACATTCCCCCGAATGGCAAGCTATCCCCTCGATCGGGATTGTCTTTGACTTTGCCTATCTCGATACCCTTCCCCTCGATATTTGGGATCAAAAATTACAAGGAATCTGTAGCGAGTCAAGAACCGAAATTTTTTAACAATTATTTCCCTATTCCCTTACACCCAATCCCCAGATATATTAAGTTTTATTGAATCCGATCGACGCTTAAGATAGCTTTGCTAGGATGAAGTTCACATCAGGAGATGTTTATAGTAATCACTGGAAAAAGTTAACAGGGAAGCAATGAAACACTTTCACGAACCATGGATTCAAGAATGGTGTCAAGAAAACGGCTGGACAGAGCTATTTCTCGAACGCTACAGTAATTATTGGGCATTCCCTCCCAATGCCGTGATGCCAGAACCAATTCCCACCAAAGTGTTACAAAACATTAAGCGCCAAAAAGGTCTATCTCCTGCCGAAAAACTTTGGTTAGGAGTGGCGATCGGATTGACTGTAACAGCTTTAATTCTCTGTGTCATCCTCGCTTGTCCTATGCCTATAGTTCTCGCTTTCGCTTTTGATGCTGTCACCGCAGCGCGATTGGAAGTGGAATATTAAGCAGGCAAAAATTGAGCAGCAAAAACCCAAAAAGGGGGAGATTTTTCCGAAAGTCTTCCCCTTTACCGCTTTTTTCTGGACAGGGACGATCGATCTGTCTTGAATCAGTAATCGGTGATCAGTAGTCAGTAGGAGAATAGAATATTAAGTGAGCAGTATTCAATGGCAGTTTTCTGCTGTCTTTTTACTGATTACTGTTTACTGTTTACTGATCACTGAAAAGTCCCCATGTCCGAATCTCGTCGCTTACAGTTTACCCCCGATCTGGAAATTTGTCGTATTTTGAACGGAATGTGGCAAGTTTCAGGGTCCCATGGTTCGATCGCACCCCAAAAAGCGATCCCTAGTATGTTTTCCTATCTAGATGCCGGTTTCACCACTTGGGATCTGGCCGATCATTACGGTCCAGCCGAAGATTTTATCGGTGAATTTCGTCGTCAATTAGTTGCCCAAAGGGGCATTGATGCTTTAAATAATCTGCAAGCTTTCACTAAATGGGTTCCCCGTCCGGGTAAAATGACTAAGGAAATAGTCGAAAAAAATATCGCTATTTCCCTACGTCGCATGGATGTGGATAGTCTCGATTTATTGCAGTTTCACTGGTGGGATTATCGCGATAAAAATTATCTAGATGCCTTATATTTTTTAGGAGAATTACAACAGGAAGGCAAAATTAAACACCTGGCCTTGACTAATTTCGACACGGAACATTTAAAAATTATTCTCAGCGCCGGGATTAAAATAGTCTCCAATCAAGTCCAGTTTTCCCTGATCGATCGTCGTCCTCTAGCTAAAATGGCGCAATTTTGCCAGGAACATAACATCTATCTACTCGCCTATGGTACTCTAGCAGGAGGCTTATTAGGGGCAAAATATCTCGGTCATCCTGAACCTAATGCCATGAGTCTCAATACCGCTAGTTTACGGAAATATAAAAACATGATCAATGCTTGGGGAAACTGGCAATTATTCCAAGAATTATTAACCGTTCTTAAAGCGATCGCTGATTCCTATCATGTCACCATTCCTAATGTGGCAGTGCGTTACGTTCTCGAACAAAAAGCCGTAGCTGGAGCAATTATTGGGGTACGTTTGGGTGTTGCTGAACATATCCAAGAAAATGCCCGTATTTTCGATTTTCAATTATCCCCCCAAGACTATCAAAAAATTGATCATGTCTTGCAAAAATCCCAGGATTTATTGCAGTTAATCGGTGATTGCGGTGATGAGTACCGTCGTTAACGAAGGCGGTCGGCAGGGGCAGGAGGCCGTTTTTGTAACGGGGATTTATGCCCCGCTCCCAAAACTTTTCGCCTTAAGGTGAGGTTTTAGTCCCGATTTTTTCGATAAGTAGGTAGGTGTTAAAAATTGTCAGCTTCCACCCCTTATCAAGGACTGATAACTGATAACTGATAACTGATAACTGATAACTGATAACTGATAACTGATAACTGATAACTGATAACTGATAACTGATAACTGATAACTGATAACTGAAAAGAGGCTAATGATGAGATTTGAACAACCAATCCCCGATGATCCCGCTAATCAATGGCGCTATCAATTAGATCAATTCGTGCAGGAAAATCAACAGGAATTAGCCGGTTTAATGTGGGGTTTACTCTCGGAATGGGGAGAAGATGCCCAAGAAACCCTGGGCATCGATCTTAAACCCCAGCCCCATTTTGTCTGTTGTTCTAAGGAAGCTCTAGAGAAATTAAATCGCCAGGTTAATCGCAAAATTCAAGAGATGCTTGGGATTATTTATCGCTATAATCCCAGGGAAGAAGTGGCTATAGTCGCTATCGGTGATGGTCAGGTAAAATTGATTTATTTTCAACCCGATCTTTCCCCTCCTGAATGTTTTAATCGCCTCGAAGTGGATCTCGATACCCTCATTCAACAGTTAGAGGTCAAAATGCTGGCGGAAATCCAATCTTTCCCAATTTGATGCCGATTGCCAACGCAAAAAGTTGGCAGGTTGTCCCACCGATAAACCCGCTAATCCGATCGCTTTTCTGGGGGATTCTGTCCCTAGAAGAATTGCTGTTTCTAAATCACATATTCCCCAGTTAACTAAATTGGCTACTCCTTGTAATAAGGGTAAGGTTGTTCCCGCTAAAGTACCGTCAAAAAGTCTTGCTGTTCCCTGTTTAACTTCAATTTCTCTCTCGTCCCAAGGATAGACACCATCCCCTAAACCGATCGGTGCTAAAGCATCACTAACTAAGAAAATTCCTCGATGATAATTACTGGCTTTTAGTAATAATTCTATCATGGTTGCATGGATGTGTTGACCATCGGCAATTAACCCACAATAGACATCACGATTGATAATTGCTTCCCCTAATAAACCCGGTTGACGATGATGTAAAGGAGGCATGGCATTAAAGGCATGAGTAACCATTTTTGCCCCCTGTAAAAAGGCTTTTTTGGCTATTTCTTGACTCGCTTGCGAATGTCCTAAACTGACGGTAATTCCTCGATCGCTTAGGTATTTAATCACCGTACCGCTACTATCTAATTCTGGGGCTAGGGTGATAATTTTTACGATCGATAAGTAGTTCCCAAAGAGTTTATCTACTGTTTCTATACTTGGTTTTAAAAGATATTGTCCCGGATGCGCCCCCCTTTTTTCATAGTTTAAAAATGGACCCTCTAAATGTACTCCTAAAACCTGGGCGCTCCCTCGATTTTCCTGTTGCTGTTTCTCGATATATTTGGCAATTACTGAGAGGGATTTTTGAAATTTCTCCACGGACGTGGTGACTAGGGTGGGAAGATAACCATCAATTCCTTGATTCCCCAGATAATCGCTAATCTTATCTAATTTTTCTAGATCTGTTATTTCTAAGTCAGGAAATGCTAATCCTAATCCTCCGTTGATCTGTAAATCTACTCCTCCTAACGATAGCCAATCCCCTTCCATATCGATAATCTTTTCCCCTTTTATCCTTCCCCCCATCTCCCTTATCCTCTCAATCTTTCCAGCAGCATTTATCTCTATTTGTTGTCGATCGTGATGGGCGGGAATTCTAGCGTTAATTAGGGTTATCATAGAAGCAGAAAACTAATTTTTTTTTATTATAATCTCAAAAAAAAACTTTTTTTTTGATGATGCTTGACAAGTGTGCATTTTTTTGAGATACTTTTTTATATAATGGGAATCTTTGCGTTTGTATTTGACTGCCCAGATCCGATTATATAAAAATCATCATAAAAAAATGATACCATAACCTGACCGCTCCCTGTCCAGAGATTGCAAAAATACTTTACAAAACAATTAAGTAGGGAGGCACAATTATTTGTAGTGGATTGTTTCAGCTAATTTGGTGTATTAGAAAAATGCTATAAATTCTATAATCTAAGACTTTAAGCCGAAATCTATTGCCCTATTTTAGCTGAAACAGTCCAGTAGGATGGGTTAGCGCACTTCGTAACCCATGCGGGAGTTGGGTTTCATGCTTCAACCCAACCTACGTTCATCTTATATTTAGGGTTTGCTGAATAAATCTAAAAACCTTATCCAACAAGGTTTTTAGACTTTTTTTCCCTCAAAAAGTGCCGACCCTTGGAGTGATTGGGGGGAAAATTCAGGGACTTTTTCCCTGAAAATTAGGTAATTGACC
>NZ_JADBSA010000237.1:0-8769 GCF_020246945.1 Microcystis sp. M113S1
AAAAACTTTTTCAGCCAACCCTAATTAATTGTGTCTAGCTACTTATCACCGCCACCGGGGAAAACTTTTTCGGTAAACCCTATCTTAACCCCCACCGAAAAACTTTTTCAGCAGACCCTAACTAACCTGTAGTAGCTGTAGGGTGCGTTCCCTCATGCAAGTCCTACCGCTGCAGCGATAGATTTGGGGGAACGCACCATGGTCATTGATTCAAGTAAATGATAATAATCTAAAAACGTCTAGGCACAGCGACAGACGGGAGTGCGATCGGTTATGAGAGAGTTGTAAATTTTTGTTACGAAGTGCAGTCAGATTGAACAATTAGTGCTATGACCTTGGGGAAAAAGCTGATGTTATTTAGGCTGATTTTCAGGAATCGACAAAAGGGGTGATATGTCAAAAGTTTCCCTATATCCTTACTCTGGTTATTCGGAAAGTTTCTGCATAATCAACAGTTAGATGGCTTAGGCTATCAGCTGGGGCATACTTGAAGAGTGTCTGTTCGAGTTCAAAAATTAAAGTGACCAGCACCCCTGGAGCAATATGCGACAATCAGAATCAAAAATTGCGCTGCTGATTGATGCAGACAACGCCCCTGCATCAAAAATTGAGGCGATCGTCTCTGAAATTGCCAACTATGGAGTTGCCAATATTCGTAAGGCTTACGGAAACTGGAAAAGTCCTGCGCTGAAAGCCTGGGAGGAGTGTTTGCATGAATACGCTATTCGCCCCGTCCAACAGTTCGACTATACGAAGGGCAAAAATGCTACCGATGCTGCAATGATTATTGATGCAATGGATTTGCTGTATACACAAGAGTTGGATGCTTTTGCAATCGTGTCGAGTGATTGCGACTTTACTCCTTTAGTGATGAGAATTTTGACAAATGGCTTAAAAGTCTATGGATTTGGCGAGAAGAAAACGCCATTGCCTTTTGTTTATGCGTGTTCAACATTTTTATACCTAGAAACTATTGATCAAGCAGTAAATTCTGAGGAGACTTCCAAAGTTTCTGCAAGTGTTAAGAAAACTGGTAAAGAGTTGAAGCAAGACACCAAATTAATCAGTTTATTGAGGGGCGCGGTTTCTAGGACTCTAGACGATGATGGTTGGTCGAATTTGGCAGAGATTGGCGGACACATAGCAAATCAGGCATCTTTTGACCCACGCAACTACGGATATGCAAAGCTGAGTGGCCTGTTCGAGGCTATTGACTTATTCGAGATTCAGCGAAAAAATAAGGCAGTCTTCGTGAGGAGCAAGCAAAAGAATGGCACTACTCCAAAAACCTAGTGCCGCTCTGGTAGGGTGCGTTACCTAATGCAATTCCTACCGATGCAGCGATCGATTTTAAGGAAACCCAACATCCTTACCTGTTACTATGAAAGGGTATAATAAGCTTACTTTAGATCATCAAGGAGGTAACAAAACCTTAATGGAAAGTCGTATCCATATCCATCCAGATATTTGTAATGGAAGACCTGTTATAGCTGGAACTCGAATTCCGGTGCAAACAGTTATGGAATTTTTGGGAGCAGGGGATTCTATTGAAGAAGTCCTTGAAGAATATCCCTCTCTGAATCGAGAAGATATTTATGCCTGTATGCAATTTGCAGCAAGATTGATGGCGAATCACTATGAAGTCAGAAAAATTGCATGAATGGTTTTTTCTTTGATGAAAATTTACCAGCTAAAATCCTGTTTACTCCATCTTTATCGATCATTTATGTTTCGGTTTTAGGTAGAAGTCCAAGTGATACGGAAATTTGGCAATATGCAAAGGATAAAAAACTGGTTATTGTTACGAAATTGGTATTCCTGACAAAGGGAGTTATTTACTGAGGTCATCCGCTCTTTTATTGTCAATAATTTAGCATCCAACTTCCTTGACCTCAATAACTTGGAAGCCATATTCTGAAGTTCAAAGGCATACTACGAAAATTCTGTCAATGCGTAAGTCCTATTATATTTTTTCGACAATGGCAAGTTAGTTAATGTCGATGACTGGGTTCCTTATTGACGGGTGTAGCGATGACAGTATTATTATCGCCTAAAGGTACTTTCCCCGCTCAAATAATTGATATTATTAGTCCCTATCAGTTAGTCATGAACCGGGGAAAACGAAACAACATCCAAGTAGGACGGCGAATGTTAGTGTACGAACCAACCACGGAAAAAATTCAAGGTCGATGGGAATATCTAGAAATTCTCAAGGGGAGTGGACGGGTTATCAGCGTAGAGGAAAATAAAGCTACGATTGAATCCGATTACCTAAAGACATTTGAGAATCCTAAAATCGGGGATTCGGTTAAACCAATTTAGCAATTTTATCATGAGTAATCAACTTAAGGAAACAATAGGCGATTATGGCATCGAGAATAGTTTAGATGCCATGATTGACTTAATCGAGTTTCGATGCTTAAGCGAGCTACATAAAGCAGCAATATTAGCCTATTTAGGGTTTGCTGAAAAAGTTTTTCCTGGGGGCAGGGTGTGGGGTTTTACCCATTTTCACCTGGTCAATTACCTAATTTTCAGGGAAAAAGTCCCGGAATTTTCCCCTCAATCACTCCAAAGGTCGGCACTTTTTGAGGTCAAAAAAGTCTAAAAGTCTTATCCAACAAAGTTTTTATATTTATTCAGCAAACCCTAACTATAGAGTTCTTGCATAATTAATTTTTGAGAGTTCAAAAGTGATAAAAATAGGCATAAAATTGCATAAAATACCTAAATAGAGCATTTAATTGATTAATGCTCATGCTTAATTCTTCTGAATCCTGACTACTGGCTCCTTACTCCTCACCTAACGGAAGATTTTTGATTTTTGCCAGAGGTCTTATTTTGTGTTTTTTTGTAAAAAGTAATTTTAAATACAGAAACTTTTTTTAGAATGTATAGATAAGTGACTAAGAAAAATTTAAGAATACTTTCTCACTTACCCTGGGCTTTTATATTAACCGATTAAGAGGATAATTACCGTGAAAACAGCGAAATATTCCGAAAAAATTGCCGCTCTCTGGACAACATTCCTCTTGGGAACCCTATTTCACACCCAACTGGGTTTAATGCCGCTCTTCCATGGTCAATCGATCGTCGAGAGTCATCAAACCAGCAATCTCGATCCGATTTTCTGGGGAATGTTGCTCTTTTTTTTGCTGCCAATGTTAGCGATTATCGGGGTCAATTTTAGCGAAAGTCGCTCCTTGAGAAAGGCCCATTTCTGGCTGACAATTCTCTATTCTGTCTTGAATTTAGCCCATCTCATCGCCGATCTTTTGGTCAGACCGATCGCCTGGTATCAAATCGCTCTCATGGCAATTTTATTGATTATCGGACTGATTTTAAATCTAGTTTCCTATCAATGGCTGCGGTTAGCGATCGCCCATCCGCGCCATCTCTCGGAAAGTCATTAGTAGTGGCAAGATCAAAGGGACTAACTGATTCACACAAGAGAATGCCTTTTGATCTGAAGTTGGTGCTTATTAAGGCAAAAGCAAGCTTAAACCGTAGCTTAAGCGATTTTTTTTTGAAAAAATCGCTTAAAAACTCCAATTAATCCCTATTATTTCCTAGATCAGCCCGTAAATTGCCCCTGTTTCCTGGCCGCCACTGCGACCACATCTCACCAAATATGGAGCTTTTTAGCTATGATGGTTGAGAAGCAAGCCAATAAAGGGAACTTTCGGGGCTTGTTATTCATCAAAAAACTCCTGATCGGAGGAGTCAAATAGACTATATAGTTCAGATTAACGACAAATATTGGTTAATAGTAATAACGAGGTAATTATTTTGATGAAATCTCTCATTCGTTGGACGGCAACTTTTGGTTTAGTAGGAACGACAATGTTGACTTCGCTGCTGGGAAGCTATTCTAAAGCACTCGCTTTACCGGAAGAACAAATCGTCAGAACCTTGCAGTCTGTACCTGTCTTCGCTATTGCCGATGATCAAGGAGTTCCCCTAATTGCCGTGGGAGAAAAAGAACAGAAATTCACGGGAGTTTTTATCAGTCAGCAGGACGCACAAAACTTTTTTGAACGACTGAAAAAAGAGAATCCTGAAGTGGCTAGTAAGGTTAAAGTTCAGCCTGTTTCTTTGGCACAAGTCTATAAAATGCAAGCCAGTCAAACCGATCAAAATCGTTTAATTATCGATTTTGTTCCCAAAGAGTCGGAAGTAGAATCAGCGAAAAAACTGCTCAGTGAAAGAGGTCAACAATATCAAGGTGGTGTACCTTTATTTGTGCCGAAAGCAGGAAAAGAGAGTAATTTTCTGGTGATCAATCGCAATAATCAGGATTTTATTCCTTTCTTCTTTGAAAAAGCCGCCGCTTTGCAAATGGTAGAACAATATAAAAAAGCTAATCCCGCAGAAGCAGCCACGGTGAAAATTGATGTTATTCCCTTAGAAAATGTCATCGCCACCCTACAACAAAGCAACGATGAAGCTTTAACTAAAATTCTCCTCTATCCTAGCCAAGAAACGATTGATTTTATTCGGGCAAATAGCAACCAAAAGGCTCCCAACCAACCCCCGGCAAATCAGCCACGCCCTAATAATAATACCAATAATCCCCCCGCACCCAATCGTTAAGCCTTGTGTCTGCTAGTATTTCCGGTCAAGAATTAAGTCAATGGCGACAACAGGCGATCGCTGATCTGCAGCAAGCGCAACTATCTCCGAAAGAAGTGGATATCTTTCTGCAAGCAGTGACAGATATAGATACTCTTTCCCTGCGCTTACAATCCTTTCGCGAACGAGAAAAAATCCCTTTGAGTTATTCTTGGTCGGAAATTACTAAACGCTGGCAAAAACGCCTTCAAGCAAGGGTTCCCTTGCAGTATTTGCTCGAATCGGTGGTCTGGCGTAATTTTACCCTCAAAGTCTCCCCAGAAGTCTTAATTCCTCGTCCCGAAACCGAGTTATTAATCGATATTGTTGCAGAAACCGTCAGAGGAGAAGAAGGGGGAATCTGGGTAGATCTGGGAACCGGTAGCGGTGCGATTGCGATTGGTTTAGCCAGTATCTTGACAAAAGCAGAAATATATGCTAGTGATTACAGTCAAACGGCTTTAGCGATCGCCAAAGAGAATATCATCAATACGGGTTTTGCCGACAGAATTATCTTAAAACAGGGTTCTTGGTGGACACCCCTAGAGAAGTGGAAAGGACAGATTAGCGGTATGGTGTCCAATCCTCCCTATATTCCCAGTGCAGAAATTCTCGACTTACAAATTGAAGTGCGGGAACATGAACCCCGTTTGGCCTTGGATGGAGGTGAAGACGGATTGACCGCGCTGCGCTATCTAGCGGCCACTGCTCCCGATTATCTGCGATCGGGAGGCCTTTGGCTAGTGGAAATGAGAGCCGGTCAAGGGGAAAAAGTAGCGCAAATGCTGGAAAATCAGGGCAATTATCGACAAATTCAGATTATTAACGACCTAGCAGGTTTCGATCGCTTTGTTTTGGCCGAGCGAATTTAGCGCAATGTCCCCGCTTCGCAGTCCCGCAGCCAGAGACGCACCGCTTGGCCGATGGTGCCTTGACTGGTTTCTAGGGGAGGTAAGGGGACTTGAGCGGGTTCTAGGGAAGCTAGTTGACTGTAAATCGTCACTAATCGCCATCCTTCCCCAGTTTTAGTTAAAAATAACCAGTGATAATTCTGGAGAGTGACAAAGCGATTTTTGCTATACTGACGCTCTAAAGTCGTAAAAAAAACCTGTTGAGTGTCATCGGCAATTTGACCAGAATATTGACTGGCAGTTAAAGGTAGGGGTGCAAATTCGGGACGACCGGCAATAATCACAAAAACCGGTGTAGATAATTCTTGATCGATTTGGGAGCGGGTAATAACTCGGTTAGCATAACCGGGTAAATCTGACAAGAGGCGATCGACTAAAAGATTTAAATCCTCCGGACAGCTAGAAAGAGGAAGACTAACGGCTGGGAAGTTAATCCCGAAAATAACCAGTAATACAGCTAAATATCGGCTAATTCTTGACAAATTTTTGCCCATGCTACCTTTGGCTCCTCGGCACCGGTGATCGGTCGTCCAATTACTAGATAATCAGCCCCAGCTTTAAGCGCTTGGGCCGGAGTCATCACCCGACTTTGATCCCCTTTGCTTGACCAGGAGGGACGAACTCCGGGACAAACTAAGAGAAAATCCTCTCCACAGACGCGCCGCAATTGCGCCACTTCTTGGGGAGAACAAACCGCCCCATCAATTCCCGATTCCTTGCCCAATAATGCCAGATTTAAGGCATATTCCGATAGCTCTAGGGAAATTTTGAGGTCGAGGGCTAATTCACGGGCGTTAAGGCTGGTTAAAACGGTGATAGCGAGAAGTTTTGGCGGCGATGGCAGGTCAGAGATTGCCCCTTTCGCCGCCGTCAGCGCTTGCCGTCCGGCCGTAGCGTGGAGGGTGAGTAAATCCACTTGATAGCGACTAGCTGAACGACAGGCCCCGGCAACCGTATTGGGAATATCATGAAATTTTAGATCGAGAAAGCTCTTTTTTTGTCTTTCTTGCAGAATCCCTAGAATTTCTGTACCGCTACTGACAAATAATTCTAGTCCCACTTTCCAAAAATTGACTTCCGGCAACAGATCGAGCAGTGCGATCGCTGATTCTAAATCCGGCACATCGAGAGGAACAATAATTCGGTCTGAGTTGGTCATATTTGGCTGATAAATCAGAGAAAAATCCAATCGGCAAAAGTGGCAGCCTGTCCGCAATAAATGCCATCACGATCGATGATATTCCAAACGATCGCTTTTTCAATGCGAAATAGTTGACAGTTTTTCGTGATCCTTACCCCGTAATAATCGTTGATATAGCCCTGTTTTTTGACTAAATCCAGCATTTTTTGGCGTTCTTGGGCGATTTCCTCTCCCTCTACCGTCGCTCGCGAAGGAGTTGTTAATAATTCTGGCCAAGTTAAACCCCAGAGATCGAGGGCGCCGCGATTACCATAATTGAAGATCGGATTAGTTTGTGTACCGTGGGAAACCAGCACAAAAGGGGCATAAAAGAGCATTTTACTCTGTTCTTTGCCAGTACCGATCCGGGGTAAAAGCGATCGCCCGATTAATTGTTCATAACTATCCAGCAGCAATTCCGTCCAAGCTATAATAGCTAAATCTTCCCAAATTTCCATAAAATTATCTTGAAAAACCGGTTTAATCTTGCCGTTGCCAATATTTATAGGCCGCGTAGGCTAAAGTAATCACTCCCGTCAGAATTGCCGACTCATCCACTAAAAATTCCGGATGGTGAAGGGGGGGATTAAGGAGATTAGGAGAACCCACTCCCAGACGGAACATTGTCCCCGGGGCCTGTTGCAAATAAAGGGAAAAATCCTCGGCCCCCATGGAGGGTTCCGAGAGAATTAACACCCGATCCTGTCCCCAAGCTTCTAAACCGGCTTCTTCGACTAACCGGGTTAAAAATTGGTCATTTTGCACCGATGGCACGCCCCGACGATATTTTACTTGACATTTAGCGTTATATGTGCTACAGACATTCGTGACCAAACTCTCGATCCATTCCGGGAGATGGGCGTGGGTTTCTGGGTGCAGCGATCGCACGGTTCCTGCCATGCGTACCTGATCGGCGATGACGTTGGGGGCGCGACCACCGCTAATCTGCCCGATGGTGAGAACAATGGGACGCAAAGGGTTCTGAGTCCGACTAATTGCCTGTTGCAAAGTGGTGATTACTTGCGAGGCGATCCAGATAGCATCGATCGCCTCGTGGGGACGGGCCCCGTGGCCAGATTCCCCTTGAATAAAAATCTCCAGATCGTCGGCAGCTGCAGTTAAGGCCCCGTAACGAACCCCGATCGATCGGGCCGGAATCGAGGGGAAAACGTGCAGCCCCAAAACGGCGCTGACATCCCGCATCACCCCCTCCCGGATCATCCAACTGGCCCCCTGGGCGATTTCCTCTGCTGGTTGAAAGAGAAAGCGTATTTTTCCCCCCAAAGGTTCCGAGAGACGGGAAAGCACCATCGCCACCCCTAAACCGACGGTAGCATGAACATCGTGACCGCAGGCGTGCATAATCCCCGGTTTACGGGAAGCAAAGTCTAAATCGGTTCTTTCTTGGATCGGCAGGGCATCCATATCGGCGCGGATAGCTAAAATTCTCCGATCACTGCCTTTTCCCGCCAATTCTCCCTTAACTCCCGTTTTTCCCACCGCTTCCTGCACCGATAGACCACAGGAAGACAAAACTCCGGCAATATAGGCGGCCGTTTGATATTCTTGCCCACTTAACTCTGGATTCGCGTGAATGTGGCGGCGAATCTCCACTAATCGGGGTGCGAGACTCTCGGCTATGTTTTTAATCTCGGAGAGCATGAAACCAGTTTTACAGTATCTTTAGACTTAATCATAGAGCATTTTTTACCTGAAAATTCGACTTGGCTGATTTTAAGTCTGCATTGTCTTCTCGGCATTCTTTCATCGAAAATTTTGGGTGGGAAACCCCGCCGTTCTAGGTTGGCTTTACGTTAGAATTAAAAAGACCGTCTCGAAAACCAAGTGGGCGGACAGCACCTTGAAAACTCGGCTTAGGGGGTTCCGTTCAGAAAAACTTGTCCGGGTAAAAAGTCGCGCGCAACAAGTACAAGAAGCGTTTAGTCAGAACCGTACCGTGGGACACACGGAATCGGGCTTCTGAAAGGTCGCGAAAGTCTGTGGACTTTGTGTAAGACAGTACATGGTTTTTTAACCGTGGTATGCAACGGTGGTTGAAGCAGAAAC
>NZ_JADBSA010000238.1:0-4298 GCF_020246945.1 Microcystis sp. M113S1
ATCTCCCATCCCCCATCCCCCAACCCCCAACCCCCAACCCCCACCGAAAAACTTTTTCAGCAGACCCTAACTAGACTAGCGGGTTAATTAATTCTTTAGAAAGCAAAAAGGGGATAAAAAGGGAATTTTAGCCTGAAAAGTCAGCTAGATAGCTTTTTATGTCTATTTTATTGCCTATCATTGCTCCTGACTCCTTTCTTGCCCCGAAAAATTTATCTTGGTCAGGGGATCATCGTCTTGTCAGAGAGTGACCGAGTGAGTTATAGTCGTCTATAAGACTCGATTAAAGCATTTCTTAAAAGAATCGTGGTTTTTGGAAAATCGAAAAGTGCGCTATTTTCCCTTCCACAGAAACCTGTTGCCGAGGGGAGTAACTCAAAAACTCCTTTTTTCCTAGATTCTGATAGACAGAACTGGCGGAAACGGATAAAAAATGCTGTTATCGAGCAAGACTCAGGGATTAATTGAAAATCTCGTCTCCTGGCTGTGCTTACCTAATTGTGGGTCAAGCCGGCACTGGCCAAACAGACTTAACAACTGAAACCAAGACTCAGTTCCCACGTCTGAGAGGCAGATGAACATCAAGATGAGGCTTTAACGATGCGGACTCATCTTCTTAGAACTTTCTTAACAAGACCAGATTTCCAGAAGTAGCCTCAAAGCATAGACAAATAGCCCATGGTCCGTCGCTTTTGAAACCGAAAGATTGAGGAAATTGAATGCCAAAACAAATAATCATAGCCGAACAACACCATATAGCGGCTGTTTTTTGGGAAGATCAAATTCAGGAATTAGTTGTAGCCACAGGTAATCAGCAGGTGGGGGACATCTATCTAGGATTAGTAGAAAACGTCATCCCCGGGATAGATGCAGCCTTTGTGAATATTGGCGATGCGGAACGCAATGGCTTTATTCATGTCACCGACCTGGGCCCCTTAAGACTGAAAAAAACCGCCGGTGCTATCACGGAATTACTGGCCCCCCAGCAAAAAGTGCTGGTACAGGTAATGAAAGAACCCACCGGCAACAAGGGACCGCGGCTAACGGGAAATGTCACTCTCCCTGGTCGTTATCTGGTATTGATGCCCAATGGTCGCGGGGTGAATCTTTCCCGTCGCATCCGCAGTGAAGACGAGCGCTCCCGTTTACGAGCTTTAGCGATTTTGGTCAAACCGGCGGGGATGGGTTTGCTGGTACGCACCGAGGCCGAAGGCAAAGCGGAAGAAGCGATTATCGAGGATTTGGAATTTCTGCAAAAACAGTGGGAGAGCATCCAACAGATGGCCGTCAGCAGCCGGGCCCCGGCCCTGCTTAACCGCGATGATGACTTTATTCAAAGGGTTTTGCGGGATATGTACAGTGCCGATGTCAATCGCATTGTTGTGGATAACCCGGTGGCGGTAAAACGAGTTAAACAGCAATTGACGAACTGGGGCGGCGGCAAAGCTCTCGAAGGGGTTTATATCGACTCCCATCGGGAAACCCAGCCAATTCTCGACTATTTCCGGGTTAACGCCGCAATTCGCGAGGCCCTCAAACCCCGGGTTGATTTACCCTCCGGCGGCTACATTATCATCGAACCGACGGAAGCTCTAACGGTAATTGATGTTAACTCCGGTTCCTTTACCCGTTCGGCCACGGCCCGAGAAACCGTACTCTGGACTAATAGCGAGGCCGCCACAGAAATCGCCCGACAACTGCGCTTGAGAAATATCGGCGGTGTGGTGGTGGTGGACTTCATCGATATGGATTCCCGTCGCGACCAGTTGAAACTGCTGGAATTGTTTAATAAGGCCCTGAAAAGCGATAAGGCCCGGCCCCAGATTGCCCAATTATCGGAATTGGGGTTAGTGGAATTAACTCGTAAGCGTCAGGGGAAAAACATTTATGAATTATTCGGCAAAACCTGTGACCATTGCGGCGGACTGGGCCATTTAGCCCATCTACCCGGAGAGGGCAATGCCATCGCCCTAGAAACCCCCACCCTTAGCCGCGCGGAAAAAGAAACCTTTATCGTTGCTCCGACTAATACAAAGGTTCTACCCGATAAGAGCGCTCCTAGCGTTGCGGCGGCCGAACCCTATCTAGAAGTTTTCTCCGAATTTGAGGCCGAAGAAAACGCCCAAGGGATGGATCTTTCCTTCCATCCCAACTATCAAGAACAGGTTAATAATTCTCGCCGTCGCCGTCGTCGTCGTCCCTCGGAACTGTTACTAAAAGAGGAACGGGGCGAAAAAGCCTCTACTAACGGTGTTAACAACGAAATCGAGCCGGAATTAGAACCCCAACGCTTTGAGGAAAAACGAGAACGCCCCGCCCGTCTCTCGAAACGGGGAGAAGATGCCAGCGCCGCCAAAAATATCCCCGTCAGCGAACGGGAGCGGGTTTCCGTGGAAATGACCCAGGTAGAACAGGAAGTTTATTCTTTAATGGGCATTTCTCCCCTGATTCTGGTGGATAAGGAGTTTAAAGACCCGAAATCGGTGATTGTTTCCGTGAAACTGGCAGGGGAAAGGGAGGCGGAAAACCCAGAAATGCTTGCCACTCCTGAAATATCCTTGACTCCCACCCTAGAAGTCGAGGACACAGCCGCCGCTACCCCAGTAGAGGCGACGGAAACCAGCGAGGAAGCCGAAAATCGTTCCTTGGTGCGCCGTCGTCGTCGTTCCACCACTAGCGAAGTTAGTCAGGAAATCAACCAAGAAGCTAGTCCACCAGTGACTTTTACGCCCGAACCGATTACGACCGAAACTCCAGTTTTTCTCGGCGAATTCATTCCTTTAGAGACCCCGGTGAGCGCCGAGGTGACAGAGGAGCCACAAATAGAGCCTGAAACCGCGGTGCTGCGTCGTCGTCGTCGTCGTTCCTCCGCCACTGCCGAGCCGTAATGAGCGCAGAACCCTTAATTGCCGGTGTCGATGAAGTGGGGCGCGGGGCTTTATTTGGCCCCGTGGTGGCGGCGGTAGTGGTCACTGTCCCCTCTGGTTTTGCGCGGCTGTGGGAGTTGGGGGTGAAGGATAGTAAGCAACTTAGCCCCCAAAAACGGCAAAAGTTGAGCCGGCAAATACAACGGGATTTTGTTTGTCGCATCGGTTATGCTACGGTGAAAGAGATCGATCGCTTGAATATTTTTCATGCCTCCCTACTGGCGATGAGCAGAGCTATCGGGAAATTACCCCTTTCCCCCAGTCTCTGCTGGGTCGATGGTAAGCACATTATTAAAGATTTGTCAATCCCCCAAAAGGCGGTAATTCAGGGAGATCAACAATCCCCGGTAATTGCCGCAGCCAGTATCGTGGCCAAAGTCTGGCGCGATGACTTAATTACTCGTTGGGACAGACGCTATCCCGATTATGGACTCGCTCGTCACAAGGGTTATGGCACTGCTCAACACCTAGAAGCGATTGGCAACCATGGGGTTACTTCTCAGCACCGGCGCTCTTTTAGTCCCTGTCAATCGAGGTTGGAGCATGACTGCCAGACAAATTGCTAATATTGCTGCTTTGTGACAATTCGAGCGACAAAAGGCTGTTAGCGGAATTATCTGGCTCGGATTCGTGACCAAGTATTTGAACTGGATATTCCTGAAAATTTCCAACCCTTCAGCTATTAAGATTTCTTGATGTCTTTAGGTTGATTCTGCAAAGTTACAGCTTTTTAGAAGGTTCTTCCGAACTTACACTGTAGAAAATTCCGCAAGCTCCCTCTCCGTCCAGCAATGCTCTAAAGTTGATAAATATCAATTTAACAAAAACTCAAAGCCTTAGTATAAAAGCTTTACAAGCATGAGTTGTTGATAGTTTTGCATGACAGGTTCGGTAGAGCCTAAATGACTCTTCCGAACTTGTCGTGTAAAATCAAAGAAAAAACAGACAACTATAGCTGACCAATAAAAACAATAATTTATCTTTAAAAGCTGACTATGCTTGCAATACAGCAATTTATTGGTTAAAATATAGACAGCCAAGATCAGCAATTTTAGACACGAGCTATACTTATGCCATCAAATCCACAATTAAAGTTAATGACCGAGCTACTTCACCTAGAAGGAGTTGTCGTTACCAATTATCAAATTATTACCGATATAGGAATTGTTTTACATTTAGAAAATATGTCAAGAGAAACCCAGTGCATTTATTGTGGAAGTAAAACGGAAAAAGGCTCTTCGTTACTCTTTATGCTAAATCAACAGACAAGATGCCAAGATAACATACTTCTAACCCAAAAATTCCGAAAGTTTCTAAAGCCATAGCCTCTTCGTTTTATTAGTTTAAGTTTATTGTTGATTCCCTCGACCA
>NZ_JADBSA010000239.1:0-4998 GCF_020246945.1 Microcystis sp. M113S1
CCCTGAACAATCCTTCAGCAGCCTGAGCGAAAAAGCCGTGGCCTACCTAAAAGCGGGAGTCAGTCGCGTCTGGATCGTCGATCCCCGGGCCAAGCAGATCACGATTTTCTATCCCGACGCACCCCCAGCGATTAAAAAAGGCGATGACGAGATTAGCGATATTCTCCTCCCGGATTTAACCCTAACTCCTAGACAAATTTTTGCCAAGGCCCGATTAAGTTAATGCCCTACAGTCTCGTTCTCAATCTCACACCCCGATCGCCGATCTATCCGAATTTTCTCACCGGACGACACCTTCATGCGCTATTTCTTACCCTTGTCAGTAGTGTTGATCAGGAATTAGGGGACACCCTGCACGCAGCCGAGGGAGATAAAGCTTTTACCCTCTCCCCACTACAGATTCAATCCGGGGGGAAAATAACGATAAATTCCCTGCGCTGGCGACACGAACGGGAGATCGCCCCAGAAACTCCCTGCTGGTGGCGGATTTCTCTGCTCGATGACCGATTATTCGGTAAATTAACCTCACTCTGGTTGAATCTCAATCCGCAACACCCTTGGCATCTCGGTTCCGCCGATCTCGTCATTACCAGCGTCCTCGCTACCCCGCAATCGGTTCAACCCTGGGCGAACTCCTGTACTTATCAATACCTGTATGAAAACGCCTCGGAAACAAATCGGGAATTTCATTTCCTTTTCGTCACCCCCGTCACCTTCCGGCAGGGAAAATTCGATAGTGCCTTACCGACGCGGGAACTGGTGTTTAATAGCCTTCTCGGTCGTTGGAATCGCTATAGCGGTATCCCCTTCGATTCCATCGCCCTAGAGTCGATTTTCCCTAGTTTCTTCGATATTCAAACGAAATTAGCCGATGAAGCCTATAAAAACCAGTCGATCGGTTGTGTGGGCGAGATTCACTATCGTCTTTTGGGAGAGGTGGAACCCGCAAAGATTAAAGCGATTAATGCACTGGCGGATTTTGCCCTCTATGCGGGAGTGGGACGGAAAACCACCATGGGTATGGGGATGACTCGCAGAATTTCTAAGGATAAAAGATAGTTATGGATGAATCTGATTACATACCGATCGCCGCCCTCAACCATTATGCTTACTGTCCCCACCGTTGTTGGCGAATGTTTGTCGCCGGGGAATTTCTCGATAATAGTTACACGATCGAGGGAACAGGCCTACACGAACGAGTTCACACCGTCGGGGCGGGAAACCGCGAGGAAATATGGCAGGGCTATCTGGCTTAAATCAGATAATTACCGTCTCATCGGTAAAGCCGATCTGATCGAGTCCCACGACGGCGAATTTATCCCTGGGTCATACAAACGGGGCAGTAAGGGCGAATGGGATAACGACGAGTTGCAAGTGTGCGCTCAAGCCCTGTGTTTGGAAGAAATGACTGGAAAAAGGCTAGATACTGGCTATATCTACTATGCCAGTTCTCACCACCGTCAACCGGTGGCGATCAATCTTGCTCTACGGCAACGGGCGATCGCTACGATCCGAGCAATTGAAACCCTGATCCAGACGGGAAAAATGCCCCCTGCGGTCTATTCACCCCGCTGCAAGGGATGCAGTTTGTTCGATCGCTGTTTGCCCCGATTAACCGAAAAAGTCCAACGATATCGAGAGGAAGAATAAAAAATATGGGAACGGTATATGTGACAAGAGAAGACGCATTTCTCGGCAAAAATGACGAGCGTTTAACGGTCAAAGCATCCAAGGAAACGATACTCGATGTACCTCTATTGAACGTGGAAGGAGTGGTGATTTTCGGACGGGGTTCAGTTTCTCCCGCATTGGTGATCGAATTGTTGGAACGTCATATTCCGCTCAGTTTCGTCACATCCACCGGACGCTATCTCGGTAGATTGGAACCGGAGATGACCAAAAATATTTTCGTTCGTCGAGCGCAATGGCAGGCCGCCGGCGATTCTCCGAAAGCCATTCAATTAGTGCGGGGATTCGTCCGCGGCAAGCTGAAGAATTACCGCAACATTCTGCTCCGTCGTCAACGCGATCGAAAAGAGTTGGATTTACAAACTGCGATCGCTTGTTTGGAAGCAGCGATCGGCTCGATCGCAACAACCTCGGCGATCGATTCTCTCCGGGGGTTAGAGGGAGCGGGAAGCGCAGCCTATTTCAGTTGTTTTGATTCCCTAATTCTCGGTGATACTTTTACCTTCCCCTCTCGTAACCGTCGCCCCCCGCGAGATCCGGTCAATTCTCTTTTGAGTCTGGGTTATGCGTTATTGCGCCATGACGTGCAGAGTGCGATCAATTTGGTCGGTTTTGACCCCTATCTCGGTTATCTTCACTATCAACGCTACGGTCGCCCCTCGCTGGCACTGGATCTGATGGAGGAATTTAGAGCGATCGTCGTTGATGCCGTGGTTCTCAACGGGATCAATCATCCTTATCTTACCCCCGAACATTTCACCACTGAACCCTTAAGTGGTGCGGTTTCCTTGACGAGGGAAGGGTTACAGATTTTCCTGCGCTTGTACGAACAGAAGAAACAATCGAAGTTTAAGCATCCAGTAATGGGTAAACAGTGTACTTATCAAGAAGCTTTCGAGATTCAGGCCCGACTAATGGCGAAATATCTGATGGATGAGACGGATAAGTATCCACCCTTGATTTTAAAGTAGATAGAGGCGGTCATGTATTTTGTTGTCAGTTACGACATTTCCGACGATAAGCGACGAACCAAAATTCACAATACGTTAAAGTCCTACGGCCAACGGGTGCAGTATAGTGTTTTTGAGTGCGATCTCACCGATACCCAGTACGCTAAGCTGCGCGGGCGCTTGAGTAAGTTGATCAAACCCGATACCGATAGCATCCGCTTTTATTTTCTCTGCGCCTGTTGTCGGGGTAAAGTGGAACGCATCGGTGGTGAGTTACCCCGGGATAATACAATTTTTTTTGTTTAGCTCGGTTGCGCCTCGGGGTAGCTGTAAAAATCCTTAACTATTATCTGGTGGCTGAAAAGCTTATGGAATATAGATTCGAGATGATTTTCCTTTCCAACGTGGGGCGCACCTTATCCCGTAAGGTTTTGCGGGTTCTTGAAGAAGTGGGTCACTTGCTGTACAATGGGTTTATTGCGGGTGCGGCGCAACGGAACCTTGAAAATCCCATAGCGTACGGCTTTTACCACTGGGCGGTTCCAATTAATCTTAAACCCTATTAGGGATTGAAACAATATTATCACTAAAAGCACCTCTATATTCTTGATTGTTCCAATTAATCTTAAACCCTATTAGGGATTGAAACAACTCTTTTTAAAAGTAAATGACTGTTTAGCCCATAAAGTTCCAATTAATCTTAAACCCTATTAGGGATTGAAACGTATCACCTGAGACGATTGCGGAAGCTAAATCGGGTTCCAATTAATCTTAAACCCTATTAGGGATTGAAACCACTACCTAAACTCCGAAAATCAAAAAAAGAAATTCGTTCCAATTAATCTTAAACCCTATTAGGGATTGAAACAAGAGATAATTCGAGATATTTACTTCTAATCATAGTTCCAATTAATCTTAAACCCTATTAGGGATTGAAACTACAATTCCGAAACTAACGACGAAAAAAGCCTAAGTTCCAATTAATCTTAAACCCTATTAGGGATTGAAACTTATATTTCCTACACTATTGAAACTAATTTTTAATGTTCCAATTAATCTTAAACCCTATTAGGGATTGAAACAATCTGAGTACGATTTAACAATGGGTCCACTGATGTTCCAATTAATCTTAAACCCTATTAGGGATTGAAACCTTTAAGTAGTTGCTTCATCGTAGCAATGGAAGACAAGTTCCAATTAATCTTAAACCCTACTAGGGATTGAAACATTGATTCACTGTACCGACTTAAATCCGACGGCTCGTTCCAATTAATCTTAAGCCCTACTAGGGATTGAAACTCCACAAAAGAGAATCTGGATAAGCGTAGAGCCATTGTTCCAATTAATCTTAAGCCCTACTAGGGATTGAAACAGGATTTTCGGGGATTGCGCCCCGTGATTTTTTAGGGTTCCAATTAATCTTAAGCCCTACTAGGGATTGAAACAATTGGAACCTTTAACTCGCTTGACATTGACTATTGGTGTATAATGTTCCAATTAATCTTAAGTCCTATTAGGGATTGAAACCTTTGGAATCAAACCTTAAACCGTGAAAAATCCGGTTCCAATTAATCTTAAGTCCTATTAGGGATTGAAACTCGATAACAGCCGAAGCTAGTTGGTTAACACTTTGTTCCAATTAATCTTAAGTCCTATTAGGGATTGAAACTCCCTAACTCTCACCCTAACTCTCTCCCTAACTCGTTCCAATTAATCTTAAGTCCTATTAGGGATTGAAACCTACAAGGACGCAATCAAGAGAATACCCCTAGATGAGTTCCAATTAATCTTAAGTCCTATTAGGGATTGAAACATTCTAAGCCAATTGAATTATCGGATATTGAATTATCGGATGGTTCCAATTAATCTTAAGTCCTATTAGGGATTGAAACAAGGATGGCGTGGAAGCCGCGTACAATCGATACGGGTTCCAATTAATCTTAAGTCCTATTAGGGATTGAAACTAAAGATAATCCCGATCTACTGCCAGAAGACCTGCGTTCCAATTAATCTTAAGTCCTATTAGGGATTGAAACACTCCAAAGACTGGCAGGCTGCGGAAGACCTTGTTCCAATTAATCTTAAGTCCTATTAGGGATTGAAACTTCCATTAATCATTCAACTATAGGCGAGTTGCTTGTTCCAATTAATCTTAAGTCCTATTAGGGATTGAAACACGACCAAATTTGGACAGCGCACAGTAATTGATGCAGTCCGAGTTCCAATTAATCTTAAGTCCTATTAGGGATTGAAACATTGGCTAGAGACTCTCTCCCTAACTCTCTCCCTAAGTTCCAATTAATCTTAAGTCCTATTAGGGATTGAAACCGTTGTAACCACCATTAACCTTTTTTGTTAC
>NZ_JADBSA010000024.1:0-15952 GCF_020246945.1 Microcystis sp. M113S1
GATTTAGAGTCCGATCGGTACCTATGTGACTTGGGAAATGATCCATCTCAATCCTAGGGATGTCTAGATAGGGTCTGCTGAAAACGTTTCTTGTGGTGTGGGGTGTGGGGTGTAGGGTGTAGGGTTTTACCGATTTTGAGGGGGTCAATTACCTAATTTTCAGGGAAAAAGTCCCTGAATTTTCCCCCCGATCACTCCCATCGCTGGTACTTTTTGATTTCAAAAAAGTCTAAAGATATTATCCAACAAGGTTTTTAGATTTATTCAGCGAACCCTAGACAGGTAAAGTGGGATAGGTTAAAAATTAACCCATCCCACAGATCTTATTGCCATCTACCAACTTGAAAATCTAAACTGTTTTTTCCGCTCTAACTCGCTCTACCTTTACCTTGCGAGGACTGGAGCAATCAAGGAAGTTAGGAACCTCCTGACGACAGTGAGGACAATACCAGTAGGCACGACCAACCTCAAGGTGACGAAGGGTAATTCCCGAACACATAGGGCAGTTGTGCATGGATTGTTAGACTAATTTTAAACATTTTTAAAATTGTCTTACCTCCTGAAATAATCCTAAACAAAATCGCCGCTCTTTAACTCTAACTTTAGGTATATTTCCCAGAAAATACCTAGGGATGAGGACGGAAAAGATGGGAATGTTGCGGGTGATAAAGTTGCGATCGAGTTCCTGTAATCTGGTTTAAAGCGGGACTAATTAGATAAAGGGTAGTTCTAGTTAAATTTTCTCGATGGGTTAATTGGGCCATCTCTGACAGGGGGACAACCCAGATTTTTTCGTCGGGCCAACTGAGACGGAAACAAACGGCCACCTGTTGCTCTGGCTGGTAGTATTCTAGGAGTTTTTCCTGGGCTTTGTCAACATGACGGGCGGCTAAATATAGGCATAAACTGGCTTTATGGGCGGCTAAAGAGGCTAATTCTTCACTTTCTGGCATGGGAGATGCTTTTCCTTCCACCCGGGTTAGAATAATTGTCTGGACTAATTCCGGAATCGTTAATTCTAGGGCCAATTTGGCCGCTAATCCTTGAAAGGCACTAATTCCGGGGATTAGCTGAAAGGGTATATCCGCTGCTGTCAAAAGATGAATTTGTTCTTGGATGGCACTATAGAGACTTAAATCCCCCGATTGCAGTCGCACCACCGCTAAACCCCGACGCACGCGATCGATCATTAAAGGGATAATTTCCTCTAGGGTGATGCTACTGGTGGGAATTAACTCGGCATCTTTACGAGTGTCCTCAAGAATCTGTTTGGGGACGAGGGAATTAGCAAAGAGGATAACATCGGCTTTTTGGAGAATTTTATAGGCTTTTACCGTCAATAATTCTGGATCTCCGGGGCCAGCACCAATAAAATAGACGGCCGGGAGGAGAGGAGAGGAGTCAATTAAAGTCATACTAAATCCTGTTTAAAAGGGGTGTGGGGTGTGGGGTGTGGGGAAGGAAACCTCTTTCATCTGTGGGGGTGAAAATTTTTTCATCGGGACTGACTCGGAGAATACTGTCTCCTGAATACTGAATCCGATTATTAACCTGAACATTTGTATTTAATTACGGTGAAACTGACTATACAATATTAATGATAAAGCACGGTCAGCATTGACAATGATTAGCGATCAGTCCCTCCCCCCCCAAAATATTGAAGCGGAAGAATCTATCTTAGGTGGTATTTTACTAGATCCAAAAGCGTTAGGTAGAATCAGTGATTTTTTAATTCCAGAAGCTTTCTATGTGAAAACCCATCAAGATATTTATCGTGCGGCGCTTGCTTTACAAGGGAAGGGAAAACCGACGGATTTAATGACGGTTAGCAGCTGGTTACAGGATAATTATCTGCTGGAAGAAATCGGGGGAATGCCGCGATTGTTACAATTAATTGAGCGCACTGTCTCGGCCGCTAACATCGATCGCTATGCTGAATTAGTGATGGATAAATATATGCGTCGTCAGTTAATTTCCACCGGGGGAGAAATTATTGAGTTAGCCAGGGATACGACGCTAGAATTAGAAAATGTTTTCGATGAATCGGAACAAAAGATTTTTCGTCTCACCCAAAAACGACCCCAAGAGGGTTTAATTTTTCTGGGGGATACTTTAATTGAAACTTTTAACGAAATTGAGAAAATGCAGGAGACGACCACTCTACCCGGTATCGAAACTCAATTTTATGATCTCGATGCGATGACCAGTGGTTTACAACCCTCGGATTTAGTTATTATCGCGGGTAGGCCTTCCATGGGAAAAACTTCTTTTGCTCTTAATATTGCCTATAATATCGCTCAACAGAATTTACCTGTGGCTGTCTTTAGTTTGGAGATGTCCAAGGAACAATTAGCCCAACGTTTGTTATCGAATGAGGCTAAAATCGAAAGTAATCGGATTCGCTCGGGCCGTTTGGGACAAAATGATTTAGAGAAGGTTCTTGGGGGACTAGAAAAGTTATTAAATTTGCCCATATATATCGATGATAGTGCCAATTTAAGTGTAATTCAAATGCGTTCCCAAGTGCGGCGTTTACAGGCAGAAAAAAAGGGGCAAATGGGATTAGTTTTAATCGATTATCTGCAATTAATGGAAGGGGGAGGTGATAATCGTGTTCAGGAACTTTCCAAAATTACCCGCAGTCTTAAGGGTTTAGCGAGAGAAATTCATGCTCCTGTCATTGCTCTTTCTCAGTTAAGTCGCGCTGTGGAATCTCGCAATAATAAAAGACCGATGATGTCCGATTTACGCGAGTCAGGATCGATCGAACAGGATGCGGATTTAATTATGATGTTATACCGAGATGAATATTATAACCCCGATAGTCCCGATCGAGGTGTGGCCGAAGTAATTATTACTAAACACCGTAACGGTCCCACCGGCACAATTAAGCTACTTTTTCAACCAGAATTTACCAAGTTTCTTAATCTTAAACAAAGTCGCTCTAATTATTAAAATGAAAGCAACTATTAATTATAAAATTCCCAATTGGCTCTTAATACTTTTGGCAATTATCCTAACTCTCGGTGTGGTTTTTCGTTTTGCGAATATCGATAAAAAAATCTATTGGCACGATGAATCCTACACCACCATTAGAACCAGTGGTTATCAAGCAAAGGAAATCGCTGATACTATCTTTCAAAATCGTCTTTTATCTACCACAGAATTAGGAAAATTTCAGCAACTGAAACCCGAAAGTAATGTTGTTGATACAATTAAATCTCTTGCTAAAGAAGACCCTCAACATCCACCTTTATACTTTATTATCTCTCGCTATTGGGAAAAAATATTCGGTTTTTCTACCGTTTCTTCCCGTAGTTTAGCGATTGTTTTTAGTCTTCTCTCCCTGCCATTTATTTACTATCTATCCCTAGAATTATTTGCAGCAAAGTTAACGGCAATTTTAGCAGTAATTTTATTGGCACTCTCTCCAGTTGATATAATATTTGCTCAAATGTCTCGTCAGTATAGTCTTTTAGTTTTGTTAACTATAATCAGTCAATTACTGCTGTTAAAATGTCTCAGGAAAAGAACTATTGTTAATTGGTCTTTATATACCCTATCTAATACTCTCGGACTCTACACCCATCTCTTTTTTATTCTCAACTTATTTGCTCAAGCAGCCTTTATACTTTGGTATCTTGTTATGAAACCAGAGCGAAAAAATAACTTGATATTTTTCCTTTTATCTGGGTTAACAATGATGATTTTATATATACCCTGGTTACAGGTTTTCTTAACTAACTCTCAAAGGGCCTTTAACTCCACCAGTTGGGCTGCCGTTAACTATCTCGATTGGGGATTAATCAGTAAATTATGGATTCTAGGTTTTACCTGTCTATTTAGTGATACCGACTTCGGTTTTAATAACATCTTCACCTATATATATAGACTGTTTTTTTTAAGCTTAACTATCTATGCTTTTTATCGAGTTTATCGCTATAATAACCCGATAGCTTTTACTTTTCTGATTACCTCAACCCTAGGGACTTTCCTAGCTTTAGTCATTCCAGATATAATTTTTACTACCACTAGATCAACTGTCACCCGTTATCTAATTGCATCCTTTCCCACTATCTATATAACTGTGGCTTTTTTCTTGTCACAATTGCTTAATCAAGGTAAAATTTTAGGTAAAACTATCTTGATTTTTTTGTTAACTGCTAGTATAATATCGAACTTTAATAATGCTCTTTCCGAAACCAGTTGGGCAAAAGTTCCTAGTTATTGGAATGGCGAAGTTGCCAGAAAAATCAATGCTGTACCCAATGCCATTATTATCAGCGACGAAGGTAATGACTGGACTAACTTAGGTGATTTGCTTTCCCTTAATTATCGTCTTAATTCTGATGTACAATACTTCCTGACTACCACTAACCCCGATACCGATAAGTTAAAAGAAGTCCTAGAAATTCCCCAGGTCAACTTATTTCTTTTTCGTCCTTCCAATCGTTTATTACTTGCCTTAGATCAATTCGATATTCGTCTTGATTATTTCTATCCTCAAGGTCAATTGTGGCGAGTGAAGAAATAGGTAAATATATATTTTGGGTCAATCTAGCCTGAAAGAGTTGAGCAAAGCTGGTATTATAACCAGTTAAAACCGTTAATCTTCATCTTAAAGAAATGACTTTTCTAATTCCGATCAGCGTTTGGCGGCAAATTCTTAAAAAGTTCCCTATACTACTATTCTTAGCATCTTTTCTCATAGTCCTACTCTTAGGCTATTTTTCTGCCGCTTTCTCTCAAAGTCGAGATCCTGATATCCGCGGTGTTTGGATTACCACCAACGATACAGCGATGCTGATGGACAGGGATAAACGACAACAAGCGATCGAGCAATTAGTTAATCTTAATTTTAATGCTATCTATCCCGTGGTTTGGAATTCCGGTTATGCTCTCTATCCTAGCGCGATCGCTCAACGGGAAGGAATACAGCCTTTTGTGCCTACGGGAGCGCAGGGACAAGATATCTTAGCAGAATTGGTGGAACAAACCCGTGGAAGGGGATTATTAGTCATTCCTTGGTTTGAATTCGGATTTATGGCTCCTCCCACCTCAGAATTAGCCTTAAAACATCAGGACTGGTTAACCCAAAAACGGGACGGAGGGACCACTTGGGTAGGGGCAGCCGGGGAGGTGGTCTGGTTGAATCCTTTCCGTCCCGAAGTGCAGAATTTTCTGCGGGAGTTAGTCTTGGAAGTGGTGGGACAATACGATATTAACGGCATCCAATTCGACGATCATCTGAGTTTACCCAACGAATTCGGCTATGATCCCTATACTATCGCCCTTTATCAACAGGAAACCGAAAAAACTCCCCCGGCTAACCCCCGGGATCCCGAATGGACAAAATGGCGGGCCGATAAAATCACCGCTTTTCTGGCTAATCTCAAAGAATCAATTGAGGCAATTAAACCGAATATACTGCTTTCGATCGCCCCTAATCCCTACGAATTCGCCTATAATGGTCATTTACAGGATTGGCTCGGTTGGGTGCGGCAAGGATTAGTCGATGAGTTAATCGTACAGGTTTATCGTCCCGATCTGCCCAGTTTTCTCAAACAATTAGAGCGTCCCGAAATTCAGGAAACCCAGCAAACTATCCCCACCGGTGTGGGAGTTTTAACCGGTTTACGCAATCGACCGATTGCCCTACCCTTTATTGAAGAAAAGGTGTTGGCTGCTCGTCAACGGGGTTTAGGGGTGATTTTCTTCTTTTATGAAAGTCTCTGGCAGCAAGCTTTGGAACCTCAAGAAACCAGAAAAGCGGCAATTCAAGCGATGTTTTCGCAACCAATCACTCCCCGTCTTCCCGTGGTGGAAAATATTCCCTTAGTTAGTACGCCTGAACTGATTGACCAGCCAGGACTAACCCCCACACCTCCCCCTTTAGCGCCGGACGGTATCGAAATTCCTGTAATTCCCCCTCCGGGTAGTTAATAGCAATTTTTGCCCACAGAGTCAATGCCACTCGCCGCTTGAACCCCCCCCCTGAACGGGTAACAGTCCTAGCTGGAGTGATATACCTGGACTCCCCCGTTGACAAAAAGCCATAACCTGTGCTGTAGGAGGGATTAAGAGAATTTACGATACCCCGTTACTGGGTACAAATCAGGGAAACCCCTAATAAATCTAACGCATGATTGTTGCAGTTGGGTCGGTCGAGTTATCTTAGAAAAACGATAACTTTCCTCTCTAATCGTACATTCTACTGTATTCAAGCAAATCGTCCCCAAGTCTTCTGTACAAAGTCCGAAAACTATGCACAGGGAGGTTCTCTTGATTCCGTTTTTTTCTCTCTTTAGACTGAGCGGATTCACTGCGACTCGCTTTAATCACATTAAGCAATTAATCTTTCGTCTGGATAATCTTCACTCTCAAATTCCACTAAGTTTACCTGCTCAAATAATCCTAATTGAATCACTTCTACTTCCGCCAGTTTCCGAATTTGAGGCTTAGTTAGGGTTTGCGGCAAAAAGTTTTTCGGTGGTGGTAGGGTGTGGGGTGTGGGGTGTGGGGTGTAGGGTTTTACCGATTTTCAGGTGGTCAACTACCTAATTTTCAGGGAAAAAGTACCTGAATTTTCCCCTGATCACTCCCAGTCCGGTACTTTTTGATTGACAAAAAGTCTAAAAGTCTTACCCAACAAGGTTTTTAGATTTATTCAGCAGACCCTACTTAATTTCTACGGGTTCTAAATTATCAGCAGGAGTAAAACCAAAGAGACGGGAATAGAAATAAAATTCTGCATCTAATGCTCGTTTTATCGATTCAGCTTGACGAAATCCGTGTTGTTCTCCCGCAAAGGGAACGTAAGCAACGGGTAAACCTTTCGCTTTTAAAGCTTCTACCATCATTTCCGCTTGATTGGGTGGAACCACTCGGTCTTCTAAACCTTGGAAAAAGATCACCGGACAGGATAACTGAGCGGTAAAATGAATAGGCGATCGCTGATAGTAAATTTCCTTTTCTTGAGGATAAAGTCCCACCAATTTATCTAAATATCTCGACTCGAATTTATGGGTATCGTTGGCTAAAACCTCTAAATCACTAACTCCGTAATAACTAGCTCCTGCTTTAAAAGTATCATGAAAAGTTAAGGCCGCTAAAGTTGTATAACCACCAGCGCTGCCTCCAGAAATTGCCAATCTTTCCCCATCGACTAATCCCTGATTAACCAAATATTTTGCCCCGTTGATGCAGTCTTCCACATCGACAATTCCCCAATTTCCCTGCAAACGCTGACGATATTGACGACCATAACCCGTACTACCGCCATAATTGACATCTAGATAGCCAAAGCCGCGACTGGTCCAGTATTGCACCCGCAGACTTAAACTAGAGGTCGCCGCAGCCGTCGGTCCGCCGTGACTTTTGACTAAAAGGGGCGGTAATTCGCCATTGGGGGCAGTATAATCGGGGTTTTTGGGGGGATAATACCAAGCATAGGCCGTTAGTCCCTGACTGGTGGGAAAAGCGAGCATTTCCGGAATCGAGAAATAATCGCTAGAAACAGTTAAATTACTAGAAGATTTGAGAATTTCTCTAGTTCCTGTGGCTAAATCCCTTGAGACAACCGCCGTTACTTCCCTGAAAGAACCGCCAATAAAAACTATTTTGTTATCGCTAACTTGTAGAGAAGAAATGTTAGTATCAGCAGTAATAATTTCTTGGAATTCTCGATTAAGAGTATCGATACTTCCTAAATACCAACGGCCATCTTTTGTATAGCTACAAATAATCTGTGATTCCCCAGCAAAGCCGTAGTTAGATAAACCAAAAACCCAATGAGGGTAGGCAAATTCAGCATCAATTGGTTCGATAACTGGTTCGATTTGTTCATCGTGTTTAAAGCAATAAAAGTTCCAGAAATCATTGCGATCGCTGGTAAAATATAACTGTTGATCGGCGGACCAGCGCGGTTCACACACCGACTCATTTTCACCCCCAGCAATGACCCGAATATTACTCAAATAAAGATGATTAATATCGGCCACCCAAAGAAAAGAACTATCCCAGGGCATATTAGGATGATTCCAACTAATCCAAGCTAATCGAGAACCGTCGGCACTTAAGCGAGGAGAGGTATAAAAATCATCGCCTGATACTAAAGTTTCTATTTCTCCCGTATCTACATCGATGCTGACAATACTATTAACTGGTTCCCGATCTTTTTGGCTATGATCTTCACAAATACAGATTAAACGATGGCGAAATTCATCGAGAATTAAATCCGCATAACGACAGGAATTTTCTCGGGTCAGAGGTTGGGGTAAACTATCAGCAGTTTGCCGATAAATTCTTTGGTCAGCAAAATTACAAAAATAGATAATTCCGGCAACAATTAGATAGGAACCTCCCCCGTATTCATGGACACGAGTTCGCACATTAAAAGGCACTGGAGTGATGTCTGTAGTTGTGCCGTCGGGGTTTAATTTAACTAAAACATTTCGCCCCTTTTCCTGTGGTCTGCCTTCTAACCAATAAATATCTTCTCCATCTAGAGTTACACCACCAAGACTAATCGATTCTGCCACAATTAGATCGGAGGTAATCGGTGATTTCCAGGAACCGTAAGCTGATATTTGATTAGACATTTTCTACTACAGCAGTGATCTTAATGGTGAGGTACGAGGTTTTCGTTTTCGGGAGTCGGTCGTCTTATCTTGATAAGAAACGCTGATCAATTCAGGAAATTCCGAGTAAACAGGACAAAATAGGGATTGCTAGTGAGCATCCCTACCTGACTCTATGTTTTTCTGCAATCGGAGCGGCGGGATTCGAACCCACGACCCCTACTACCCCAAAGTAGTGCGCTACCAAGCTGCGCTACGCCCCGATATTGAACCTTAACCATCATAGCGATAATCGCCGCATTTTGCAAGCTTTTTTTTTCTTCCTTTCTCCCCCATCCCCGGAATTAGCGGCCAGCTATCTAGCTAATTGGGGAATACGTCCTTTTAATCCCGTCATTAATTGCAGGGCAAACAATTTCAACGGGGGGAAACCACGCATAATTGCCAATCCTAGACGACGGATGACAACGATAGGCGGCCAGTTATTGGAGAACAAGCGATCAAGAAAATCCGTGAAGCCTAAAATCGCTAAATTCTCCGATCTACGCCATTTTTCGTAGGATTTTAGGGTAGAAAGCGCTCCTATATCTTCTTGCTTTTCCGCTGCTTCCTTTAATACCTGCGCTAAAGCGGCTGCGTCGCGAATGCCTAAATTTAAACCTTGACCACCGACGGGATGACAACAGTGGGCGGCATCACCAATTAAAGCCAGTCGGGGTTTAACATAAGTATCACTCTGCATTAACTGTACGGGAAAGAGAGCGCGGGGGCTAACTAATTCTAGTTTTCCCAGTAATCCCCCCGTATATGCTTCTAATTTCTTGATAAATTCCGCTTCGGGCATTTCTTGCAGTTTTTTCGCTTCTTCATGGGGATTTGTCCAAACGATCTGACAGCGATTACCCTGGAGCGGTAAAATGCCCATCGGACCGGTGGGCCAAAATCTTTCAAAGGCGGTATCGTTGCGATCGAGTTGATGTTTAATGGTGAAAGCGACACAGGATTGCCAATATTTCCAACCTTTGGTTTTAATTTGCGCTCCTTGCCGGATAGCGGATTTGGCTCCATCGGCCCCGATGACTAATTTTGTGGTGATTTTTCGGGTTTGACCGGCTTCTTCCAGGGTGACAGTCGCTGTTTCTGCTCCGTACTCCACTTCTAACACTTTAGCAGGGGATAACCACTCAATGCGATCGCAATCTTGGCTGGCATTGTGCAGGGCGGTTAGAATCACTTGATGTTCGCCCACATAGCCCAAATAATCGGTTTTTAGCTCATCGACCACAAAGGGTACAAAAATCTGGTAATCGGCATCAGAAAGGCGAATATGACTAAATTTACCGATACTGGGCGAGATTTTATCCCAGATACCCAAGCCTGTAAAAATCCGGCTCGACATCAACGAGAGGGCATAAGCTTGACGACGGCCGGCAGCCACCTCTAGGGGGCGTTCCTCGATCATAGCGATATTTAATCCTGTATTTTTTAAGGCCACCGCTAGGGTGGTTCCAACTATGCCGCCCCCGACAATGACTAAATCGTAGCTGTCCCGTCCTAACATATAAATATTTTTCTCAAAGATAATCAGTGACTACACTGATCTATTCTGACACGATTTTCGGGGTTGCTGTCGGGTTTGATGGTCTTCACTCCACCTAGCCATTGATAGACTTGAAAGGGTTTTGTCCGTTGCCGAGAGTTTCGGGTTATCGCTCTTCCTGGACTTCTGGAAGGGCGATAACAGGCTGCTAAGTAGCTGGTTATAATTAAATTAAAAATGGATTTTAGGTTCGATCCCCCCTGCCCCCCTTGATAAGGGGGGTGCCGATAGGCGGGGGATATCCCTTGATAAGGGGGGTGCCGATAGGCGGGGGGATATCCCTTAATAAGGGGGGCATCTGATAATTTTTAACGCCTACCTACTTACAAGCTCTGTTAGCTGATGCTCCTGGGGCGCCAGTCTTCTTGGATACCCCGACTTGCGGCAACAACCCGAGAAGTTGGCTAAAGACAAAACCCGCAACAGCTAGACTACTCTTTTTTTAACTTAAGGCAAGCTTTCTATTAATTGGATCACAAAGTTAGCCCTTGCAGAATCGCCTAAAGCTAGATAACCTTCTCTGGCTTTACTATACCAAATCTTGGCTTGATTATTATCTCCTAAAGCTGCATAAACTTCTCCTAAACCAAATTGAGCCAAGGTTTTTTCTTCTAATTGTTCTGGTATCTGAGCTAATTCTATCGCTTTAAGGTAATGATTGGTAGCTAGATTAGCTAGGCCAATTTGCCAGTACAAGTCAGCTAAGTTTCTCTCGATGATTGCTGAATTTTGACCCTGTTTGATGGTAGTTTCTAGAATAGTGATTGCTTCACTGGTAAGATGATAATTTGCTAGGGATTTGGAGGATAAAACATAGTTATTAAAAGTTGAAGTCGGTAGGGTATAAGTTCCATAAAAATCGGCTAATATTAATGCTTTAGTTTGCTTATTTATATTTAATTGTTCTATTTTATTAACTTCGTCCTGTATGGTTGCAACTTCGGAGGAATGTAACCTGATGAATTCTATTTTAGAAGCTTTATCTTGCTCGGAAGACTGTCCCCCATCGGTTTTAATTGTCACAGAATAAGGAATACCGGGCTGAAAAACTGGTGTTCCGGGATAGGAAATTTGGGTTTGAGAAACTTGCTTTTTCCAGATAATCCCCTGTGAATCCATAACTTTTATTGTGTAATATCTCGTTTGAGAAACTTCATTCCAGCGCAAAATGGGGGTATCTGTCAGTATCAGGGTGTGACGGGGTGAAATGAGATAGGGAATGAGTGCATTTGTTCCTCCTAAAGAACCTGGGGGTGGGGGATTTTTGGCTTTTAACGCTTCCCAGATGGGGCAAATTGTCTTTAGTCCAGAAGGTACACCTGAACTAACTGGGCGTTGTTGTAAATCGGGACATAATACTGTCACCCTAACACCCTGAAGAGGAAAAATTTGATCGCCTTTGTTTAATTCTGTATTAATAGAAACGGGTTTAAATTCAGTCCAATTTTGTCTTTTTAGCTTGACGATACCAGTTGTTGATTCAATTCTAGCAGGCAAGGCTATCCCTTTAGCACTTTCTAAAAATAGGGTCAGCATTCCTGTGCTTAATCCTAATAGGATGAGTTGGGTTTTGGTGAGCATTTTTGTTTCTCCCGGTTTGCTAGACATTGTTGTGCTTGTATTCTCCAGCTATCTTCGTCAGGATTTAAGCTGTTAGCGTATTGATTACAGCTTTCCCATTCTTTTAATGCCTCTGTTTGGTTATTTTGGGCTTCTCTTACCTGCGCTAGTAAACAATGAGGGGCAGCACTATTTTTATGTAATTTAATCGCTTCTAATAAAGCTGTTTCTGCCCCTGGAATATCTCCTTGTTTTAGCCTTGCCCAACCTAAATTTTTCCAGATAGCAAATTGGGTTTCTTGATCTAATTTTGGCTCGGATTGGGCTTTAAGTAAGAGGTGAACAGCAGCAGGATAATTTTTATTGAGAATATGTAATCGAGCTAGATTATTAATAGCGGTAGTGTTACCTCCTTGTATAGCTAATATATATTCTTTTCTGGCTAAATCAAAATCCTGTAATTCTTCGTAGAGTAATCCTAAGTTAAAATGTGCCTCAGCGTCATCTGGATTTAAAGACAAAGCTCGTTGATAATCTTCTTCTGCACTGCTCAAATCTCCCTTTTGATAATGACTCCAACCCCAATGATTATACCAGGTGGCTACAGTTGGTAAAGAGAGTCTTAATCCCCAAATACTCAGCATTAGTAAAAAAGATAAACCAGCGCCAATTTCTTGCCAGTATTGTTCTTGAATCCCAAAGCGTGCCAGTAAGTTTTTTCCAGTTTCTTGTCCAGTTTTAGTTAAGACTCCTCCTGCGGCAAGTAAGGTTAATATACTTTGAAAACTGATTAAAACACCTCCCAAAATATCACTTCCCCCCGAAAGAAACCGCGAGCCAATTTCACCAATTAATCCTAAAGAAATTGTCAAGAAAGTAACAGAAGCTCCATTTGCCAATAAATCGTATTTGTGCCAAGAAGAATCAATTTTAGGGACTTCAAGTAGCCACCACCAATTTTTAGTATCGGGATTAAAATCGGGACGTAATTGGGCGATTATTGGGGCGATTGTGGCTTGTTTTTTCCTAAGAATGTTGTCTAATTCTTGGAGGGTATTTAGGATATTATCAGTAATTAAATAGGTTTCTGTTAGGGCTGTTTGAATGCGATCGCGGGCTAGTAAAATATTAAGAATTTCGGCTTCTGTTGGTGTAGGATGTTCTTGGAGAATTGCGATCAAATCTTGATAAGTTTTTAGGTCTTGTTCTAGAGATGAATTAGACATAGGCTTAGAATACTTAGAATAGTGATTTTCTTAAAGTAAACCTAGAATTGTTCTTAACGCTGTTTCTAATTCTTCGAGATAAGGATTGTCTAAATGTCCCATAACTCGAATAATTCTTGACTTATCTATGACTCTAATTTGCTCGCACAGTGCTACTGAATCTTGACTTAAACCTGCTATACCTTCTGGAATAAAAACATGAGAATCAAGTAGTTTGCGCCGGATTTTAGTGGTTAATGGCACAATAATAGTATGAGGACTTACGCCATTAGCTCGATCAATTTGTATGATGATTACAGGTCTAATTCCTGACTGTTCTGTGCCAATGACGGGGTTGAGGTCGCAAAAAGCTACATCACCACGAATAACGCTACCATTTGATTTCGCCACGAGCTAATTTTTCTTCATAATCTTCTAGATTTGACAAATAATCTGAAAAATCGGATTCTGCGATTTCTACGAAATCAGAAAACTGCTGATTGTACTTTAAGGTAAGGAAATCAATAAAGTCATTCACTTCTTCAACTAATGACTCTGGAAGTTGACGAATTTTGGCAATTGTAATATCTTGGACTGTCATGATTGAGAATTGTTCTTGAGAGTGGGGTACTAAAGCTCAACTACAAACTGATCATAGCATTTTTGAGCAGGATTTTAAAGATTTATCTGATAACTAACAACTGATAACTGATAACTGATAACTGATAACTGATAACTGATTATAATCCATTGCCAATGAGAATAAAAGGCGCCCAGTAACGGGGATGGCTGAGGCGATTTGCTACGTCCGATGGCACTCCTTCAATAGGTTCTATTTTAATACTACCACGCCGCTGCTGATCGGTTGGGTTATTACTGGTAATCAAGGCAATTTGTGCCTGTTGTAATGCCTCTGTTTTACTCAATTTACCCGTCCTCAAAGCAGCATAAAAAGCATTCATCAAAGCTTGTGTACCGCCATCATCAACACTCCATAAAGAGGCAATAACTGCCCTTGCACCTGCGGTTTGTAGTCGATATCCTAACCCTAAAATTTCGATTCCTGTGCCGTAATTACCCCCTAAACCTGTCTCGCAAGCACTTAAAACAATTAAATCAATATTTTTAAACCGCCAGTTTTTCATTGTTTGTAGAGTCACCACTGTCCCATCTCCAAAAAGAACAAAAGACTGTTCTGGAGTTCCCACCACAAAGGCTGCATGGGTGGCAAAATGGACGACAGTATAGCTATCCAGTAGGGGAATAATTGTTTGATTGAAGTCTTTATCGAAGTATTTAGTAGTAGGAGAAACGGTCTGTGCTAATTTATCTACCTCTATACCCGCAAAAGGCAACCCATTAAATCTGAAGTCTTGTCCCTCATGTCGAAACTGATAGCTGCCCTTAACGAATGCCGCCGCTAAAATTTGCATTTTCGGTTCGGGTTTGGTATTAAAATCAGTCAGGGATGCAGCCGTAATATTATTAACCCGGTAGCGTTCAATTAACCACTGTTTGCCGTCGTATAAAGCCGCTATAGGAATGTAGCGAAGTTGTCCGTCAGGAGCATAAATAATCGTTTTTGCATCGGCAGTTTTTAGGTTATTTTCTAGGGGTTTAATCAGCCATTCATAAAGCTGTTGGGCTGGCTTTTTGGCATCCAGATTAGGATTTTGTAAGGCTTCCCGGAAAGCGCGAATAGTTTCGTTTAGTTCTTTTTTGCTGACTTTTACGGTGTGGCGGACGGGAGGAGAATCAGCAGTGGTGAGGATGATTTCTAAGCGGTCATCAAAGATGATTGGGTAGATAAGGACGGCATTTTGTTGCAGTTTTTTGAGATTATCAGATAAGCCAATTAAATTGTCTAAATTATTCAGGAGATCGGCGGAACGGGTTTGGGGTTTGAGTTGGTTAATTAAGGCTAAAACTTCTGGACTTTCGATAAATTTATTAAACTCAGCGACAATTTGTTCCTGTTGTTTCCAGAGTTGGGCGAGGCGTTGTTCTTCGGGGGGAGTTAGTTTGCCGTTGAGTTTTTGTCGTTCTTGCAGTCGGCTGATTTCTTGGCCAATTTCTACTGCTTTATTAAGAATTGCCTCAATTCCCTCGTCTATTTTTTGTTCTGGTGGTAGTTTAGGAACTCCCTGTTCTGTATTTGTGTTACCGCGCACTCCCCGCAAATAATCGTCTAATTCCTGTACTTTTAACAAGTCTAACACCCGTTGCGCTTCCAGAATGCGGTCTTGTTGCAGCAGCAAGTCAGCTAAACGACGGTAAGTATCGGCAACAGTTTCGGTGTAGGTTTGTTGCAATTCTTTAGAGAGTTTTTTGATATCGCCTCTGAGAGTTTCATAGACGTTAACCGATTGTTTATAGAAGATAATCCCTAGTTGAGGTTGGTTTTGTTGTTGCAGTAAGTAACCAATATTTTCTAAGGTTACGGCTTCCTGTGAGCGATCGCCCACTGCCCGCGATAAGGGTAAAGCCTGTTGGTAGTAGTCTAAAGCCTTTTGTTTCTCCCCTAAAGCATAATAGACACCACCAATATTATTGAGAGTAACGGCTTCCCCGGAGCGATCGCCCACTGCCCGCCTTAAGGGTAAAGCCTGTTGGTAGTAGTCTAAAGCCTTCTGTTTCTCCCCTAAATCATCATAGACAAGACCAATACCAGTGAGAGTAACGGCTTCCCCAGCGCGATCGCCCACTGCCCGCGATAAGGGTAAAGCCTGTTGGTAGTAGTCTAAAGCCTTCTGTTTCTCCCCTAAAGCATCATAGACACCACCAATATTATGGAGAGTAGTGGCTTCCCCAGAGCGATCGCCCACTGCCCGCGATAAGGGTAAAGCCTGTTGGTAGTAGTCTAAAGCCTTCTGTTTCTCCCCTAAAGCTGAATAGACACCACCAATATTATTGAGAGTAGTGGCTTCCCCGGAGCGATCGCCCACTGCCCGCCTTAAGGGTAAAGCCTGTTGGTAGTAGTCTAAAGCCTTCTGTTTCTCCCCTAAAGC
>NZ_JADBSA010000240.1:0-3712 GCF_020246945.1 Microcystis sp. M113S1
AAACCGCACTTTTTCTGGGTCAATGATGACAATAAGTTATAGCTTAGAAGCTAATCAACAACTAAAGCTTATGCTTGTAGCTAAGTGAAATCATTGATTAAGAGACCTGTGCTTTTCAATAACTTTTTCAGCAGACCCTAATTATAAATGATTTTGCCTGGTTATTGGATGGGGTGTTGGGTAACAGTCGTCAACCCAACCTACCTTCCGCGCTTTCTAGCTGTCGGTTCTAAGAGTTAGATTACCAAGTACAAGCTGAGCTAAGTCATCAGCTTTCTTTGATTGTTCTGCCGCCAATGTCCTTAGCGTAAACTCTTGTTCGACAGCATCTCCAATTTGTGTTTGAATCTCTTCTGGGGGAACAATTATTTGTAATTCTAGTAATCTAGACGGGCTAATTCTCTGTCGCCCCGTTGCACCAGTAACGTTTGCTGTCGCTTGTCGGGTAAAATGATCAGAACGTAAAGCCCGAAAAAGGTAATAAAGATTAATCTCGGCTTGTGATTTTTTTCGCAAAACAATAAATTCAGTTGAAGCTACTGCGTTAGTTACATCTTGAGTTACTAGCGCAATCTTTTTGTTGGCCAAGCTGGGCATGATCTTGGCGAAGAGAATATCATTCTTTTGAAAGCGATGTTTTGTACTTCCAATCTCATTTCCTTGATTAAGTTTAAGAGTTAATATATAGCCATAAATATCATCTACTTCTCGTAAATCTATATATTCAAATATTTGACCAGCATATCTACTAGAGCGTGGATTAACGCTTCTTGATACAACATCTACAAAGTTTCCTAAAGGCTGCTGTTCAAACTCACCTATTTGCTCATGCAAATATTGTGTATAAGCTGCACCAGCATCAACTGTATCGATACTACGGGCTGATTCTTCAGTGATTGTTAATATTAAAGGGTGTGGTTTAATTAACTCGATAGTCATTGCAGTTCTAGTTTTACTCTATGATAGGCTTCCGCGATAACAGGTAAATCATTGAGATCAGTTTCTCTATAATATTTTGAGGTAATGTCATAGCCAACGTGTTCTGCTTGTGCTAAAAAACGCTTTTTATTGTCTCCAGTAGTCTTCTTGAGATACAAAACACAGGTTCTAGCATTAGACCCCCCAAACGGCTTAAATGATCCGACAGGTAAGCTTATACAACCATGAATATGTGTACGAGATTTCACAAAGTTGCGAACTTCAGTCTCGGAAACTCCGCTGGCAACACCATGGGGCAAAATAACTAGCAAACGTCCAGTTTCAGGCTTTAATAGTCGAATTGCTCTCTCAAGAACCAAATAGTCTGAACCTTGAGCAGCTTTACCTCGTCCTAGATAATACCGGTTTAAAGTAGCAGAATCTTCATAGGGTATATTGAACGGGGGATTAATGAGAATTACATCAAACATTGCTGCGTTATTTTGCTCAATATTTAAAAAATCAGTTCTGCGTCCATCTGTATTCTCAAAAACATCTTCTCTAATTGAATCTCCTGTATAAATATGTTCATAGCCATCACCATGTAAAATCATATTTATTCGACATAAAGTGGCTAACCGAGGATTTATCTCAATTCCCCATAGATTATTCGTGACAAGATTACTAACTAAATGATCTTTTTCATCTTGGCTAGAATCAAGAAATCGAATTTTTTTGCGGACATTAATAAACGCTCTAATAAGAAAGCCACCACTTCCGCATGATAAATCAAGGACTTTTTCTCCAATTTTTATATCAGCTATCTCAACCATGAACTCAACTAATTGTCTTGGGGTTAAATACTGTCCTAAGTCCCCTCGGAGTGTTCCAGTAAGAAAGGCTTCATAAACAGAACCAACTACATCTCCTCCTGCTCCAGCCAAGCCAAGTGGTGTCTTAAAACCATAAAGACCAAAAGGCTCTAATTCACGAACAATTTTTTCAACAGTTTCGTTGCTTCTAATTTGAATTTTAGTTCCCGTAGGGAATACATTAAAAGTCTGTTTTGCGTCAGTAAACATTTGCTGTAAAGCAGCTAGAGGTCCACTGCCAAGAAGCCAGGAAGATGTAAAGCGATTGGGTGCAAGGCCTTCAGCATCTCTTTTCTCTTCGTTAAACTTACAAGTGAGAATTTTAGTTAGCTCATCAAATGCAGACTCGGCAATGAGTCCTTCTTTAGCTAACTCTTTTCGACATTCCCTAAATGCTATTTCTAAGTCACCTTTATTTTCAATAGTTACTAAAAGTCGCTCAGCAGCTTGTCGCTTTTCAAATTGAACTACATTGCTAGAGACAGTAAGTATTGTGCTTTCAAGCTCTTGCGGTTCAGGAACGGATTCTAATCCGCCAATATCGTCTCTATCCAAATAATAAATCTCCCAATCACGTCCATTAGTCAGAACTGCAATTGGTGTAGATGGTTCAAGAAGTTGAGCATAGGAAAGCGCTTGGTTAACATCCTCCTCGCTCAATCGATGCTGAATACGCTTGGTTTCAACCACAAGAGCCGGACGTTCCCCAATATAAACAACGATATCAGCTTGTTTTCTAAATCTATGTCCTGAAGTTCCAGTGATTGAGACTTTTCGACGTATCTGGTTCCTGTCGTAACCAAGCCTCATTATGAAAGGAATAACAACATTCTCAGCACAGTCGTCCTCAGAGTTCAACGGTGGTGCTTTGCGAAAAATGTCATCTAAGATAGCCTGTTTATTCAACGGCATAATAATCTATACACCTATGGGTTACACGATAACTAAGCCTACTGCAAACCAGAGCAGTAGGTAAATAGCTTAAACCGTTGCGTTGCTGTTACAGGCAATACTACTATTAACCAGCTTAGTTGGGGAAAAAATCTCAATTACTATCAATGGTTAACCTAAGAAAATATTTCAGTCTCTCCGTCGGGAAATAACCTATTAGAGACTGAAAAATCTTAGTCATTCCATTCCCCTTTGGGGGGTACGGGAGGATTGCGTCGAAGATGGCGGGTTAAGTCCTCATCCGGTTCCCTTTCCCCTCTTAGCCACTGTTTAATCGCTGTTTCGATAATGCGACTAGGATCGTTAGTCAGGTGTTTAATCTGTTCTAAAACTTCCGAGTCAAGGTGAATAGCGATTTCAACTTTCTCGGCCGTGCGCTGAGTCGGTGTAGCATTTTCGTTCATAAGCTCTATTAATGATTGCTATCTATCATTCTACCCGTCAGTCGAGGATTCTTATCCAAGAGTTTATCTATGGTAATCCGATTTGGACAAATCTTACATCTTCTCCCTAGCCATTGCCCTTTCCCTGATTTCGTCAGCATAATCAAGCCGAGCATAGTTTCCTGTGGATGCCGAGAGGGGAATCCAAGGCCGAAACCATGACTATACTTGCAGTTTAGCTTTTTTTATCTTTACCGAAAAATTGGGTTTAAAGCCTCGCCCTTTTAGGACGGCTTTGTGTTAAACTGATTGGTAAGCGGAAAATCAGATGTGTAGTCGTGACACGCGAACTGACCGTTGGACAAAAGCTAGTGTCACCAACCCATTTCGGGTTGCCCCAATACCTTACTGCTCTAATCAAAAAAAGTACGGCATAGGTGGGAGATAAAAAAAATTAAATAGGGTAGGGCATACCCGAATTTACGCTTGGGGAGTAGTCCCTAAGAGTGCTTGCCTTGTAGGTGTAGTCGGACTAGACATGAAGCTGTAAGACCAAAATTAGCTTTGCTAGTAGAGGCAGGATTCAGC
>NZ_JADBSA010000241.1:0-3355 GCF_020246945.1 Microcystis sp. M113S1
AAGCGATGTACTACAAGAAGGATAAAGCAAGGTTTTTGAAAGTCCCAATCCTATTTTCGCAGCATGAACATCGGACTTTAACAGGTCAAAAGCTTTATTTTAAAAGGGTTTTACCATTATTCAGCAGACCCTAATTCAGCTTCTTGTCTGCCTTCCTCTCTACCTTCCTCTAAAGCTTCCTGATACACTTTAGTTTGTTTTAAATCACTTAAACTAAACATCGCTTCTATCTACTTTCTACTGACTTGGGGTAACTTATAAACCAAAATTGTCTCTATCAATTCTAAAAGTTCTGGCTGTTGTTTGAGATTAGGGAATTCTTCTCTAATCCGTGGAATTAATTGTTTTCCCTGCTCGATCGCTCTTGCGATTGGTGCTATGATTAATTGTCAAACCCTCATCAACAAAGTTTTACTTCAATATATGGAGGGCAATTAAACTCAGCACCAAGCATGACCCTTCCGTAATCCTACTGTACGCTATAATTATAAGAACCATGAAATGCACCCTATTCTTAGTCTTCAAAAATCAAGGTTTATATCATAAAAATCAAAAAGTTTTTGGAAAAAATCTACCACTATAGACTCATAGTTTTCTTGCATAATTTCAGAAGCTCCAAATCGATAAACTTCATAACCTAGCAATTTTAACTTTCTATCTTCAGCTACCATTTCTGCATAAAGCTGAGGCTTCGCATATTCTCCATCAGCATAATGTTGTTTACCATCAATCTCGATAACAATTCTTTTTGATTTTGGCAATAATAATAAAAAATCCATACGTTGTCTTATCAATCTTCTCCCATTGTTATATCTTTTGAGTTCTTTGATAGTATAGGGATCATAATGTAAATAAACTTGTGGCAGTAGAGCGGGCGAATTTTCACCCCAACGACGACATAATTGCTCGTTTTTATAGTAAGTGTCAAAAAATCTAGATTCTACTGGATTATTTTGCAAGGATTCTTTAAGTCGTTTGTAAAGAGAATCTGCCGCTTCTGAATTTGACCAGCTAATAATTTTTTTATACTCTTTCCACCAATCAATTAACTCTATCCCTAATAATCCATGACTTTGAATCGGCTTATCATAGATCAAACAGGATTCTTTATACTTCGTAATTTCAATATCATTGCTAAGTGAATCTGAAAAAATAATTTCTGGTTTAAAAGAATTAGAGGCAAAAATAATATTTTTGATATTTTGATGTCCTAGTTTTTTGGTTAAATGAATTGTGTAGCCATTACTATCAACTTGAAAACCACTTTTTTCACAAATTCCTCTTAAAGTTTGCTTATGATCTTCCTTAATATGATAAGTGTTGTATAAAAGTATTGATTCAATTACTTTCAGAAATTTCTGAATATCGTTTTGATTTTCCCAATCAATCTTTGAGTAGTATCCATCCACTTGATCTAGGCGCGTAGATGCACGAGGCTCGTATTTATCAAATCCCGCATCCGTAAACCAACTATCTATTTGATCAATATAATATTTATATTTTAAGCAGCAAAATTGTCGAAACTCACTCTTTAATAAATCTAGATATATATTCATAGAGACACATCAACTTTCGGAGAAATCACCGATACATACAATACCAAATTCTGGCAATTCAGCATTAGGATCAAAATCAACAGATTGGTGGGTTATGGCGAATACCTTATTAGTTGCTTAACTGTCTCATTTGTCATCGCCTAACCCACCCTACTATTTGGCTATCGGCAAAAGATAGCCACCGGCAATTGTATCAATTTGTAAAAGATGGTTGACGTTTGTGCCAATCGGTGGCCTGTTCGTAGGCGTGGGCGACGTGAAATAATTGATCTTCGCGCAGCACATTACCCACTAATTGTAAACCAATTGGCAAACCTTGCCCATCAAAACCGCAGGGAAGACTTAACCCAGGTAAACCGGCTAAATTGACGGGAATAGTCATTAAATCTGATAAATACATACTCAGAGGCTCCGCGGTTTTTTCCCCGGCTTTAAAGGCTGTGGTCGGTGAAGTGGGAGAAACTAACACATCTACCGATTGAAAAGCTCGATCGAAATCCTCTTTGATCAAAGTCCTCACCTTTTGCGCTTTTAGGTAATAAGCATCATAATAACCCGCCGAGAGGGTATAGGTTCCCAACATAATCCGGCGCTTGACTTCCGCACCAAAACCCTGAGCGCGAGTCTTGGTGTACATATCAATTAAACTATCGGCATCTTCCCGAATACCGTATTTAACCCCATCGTAACGGGCTAAATTCGCTGATGCCTCCGAGGGGGCGATAATGTAGTAGGTGGGCAATCCGTAACGGAAACGGGGACAGGAAATCTCTTTAATCGTAGCACCGAGAGCCTTTAACTGCTCTAAAGCTTGATTAACTGCATCGGCAACCACCTGATCCAAACCTTCCCCGAAAGTTTCCTTAATTACGCCAATTTTTAGCCCTTTTAAACTGGTTTTCAGGAATTGGCTATAGTCGGGAATCGGCAGATTGAGACTGGTAGAATCTTGGGGATCGTAACCTGCGATCGCTTGTAATAAAATCGCCGCATCTTCCACTGTACGGCCAAAGGGACCGATCTGATCGAGAGAAGAAGCGTAAGCCACCAAACCAAAGCGAGAAACCAAGCCATAGGTCGGTTTTAGCCCGACAACGCCACAAAATGAAGCCGGTTGACGAATTGATCCCCCCGTATCCGATCCTAGGGCAATCACACATTCTTGAGCGGCCACAGCCGCAGCCGAACCCCCCGAAGATCCCCCCGGCACCCGGGATAAGTCCCAAGGATTAGCGGTAACGTGATAACCGGAGTTTTCCGTGGAACTACCCATGGCAAACTCGTCTAAATTGGTTTTACCGACGATAACTGCCCCTAAATCCCGTAATTTTTGGGTAACGGTGGACTCGTAGGGGGGGACAAAATTCTCTAAAATCCGAGAAGCGCAGGTGGTGGGGATACCCTTGGTGCAGAGATTATCTTTTAATGCGATGGGAATACCTGCTAACAGATGCAGGGGTTCACCCCTGGCGATTTTCTCGTCCACTTTTTGGGCTTGCGCGAGGGCTAAATCCGGAGTTAAATGGAGAAAGCTTTTTACTTGTGGTTCGATCGCTTCAATACGAGCGAGAAATTCTCTAGCGATTTCGACGGCTGTTTTTTCTTTATTAACGAGTTGTTGATGCAGTTGACGAATCGAAGTCATGTTCAGTTACCGGTTACCGAAATTTTGGGTTAAAGCCCCGTCCTTTTAGGACGGCTTTTTAAACTATATCTTGTTAACTTAACTTTTATTGTGATATACTGATTTTGTCTGAGTACCCCCTGCGTAAAATGTTTGTCTTAGAGTTTAAAGTTAA
>NZ_JADBSA010000242.1:0-6136 GCF_020246945.1 Microcystis sp. M113S1
GCCGAATTTGAAGTCTTTTCTGAACGAAACCCCCTACTATCTGTGGTCAAGGTTCAGTTTTTAGCTTGGTTATCGCTTTTTCCATTGTAGCTTAAAGCCGTCGTAAAACGACGGGGTTTTAACCCAAATTTTCGATAAAAAGGTTTTTTGACTACGGTAGCGGGGTAGGTGGTGCCGCGGATTTCTACTTCGATCGCCTGTCCGATCGAGGCGAAAGGTGTGGGAAGATAGGCTAAAGCGATCGCGGTGTTTAAAGTTGGTGATAAAGTGCCACTGGTGACTTTACCCACCGCTTCCCCAGCGAATACTACCGGATAATCGTGACGGGCGATATGTTTGCCGGACATCTGCAATCCCACCAAGCGCCGATTGACACCATTAAGTTTTTGGTCTTCAAGGACATTGCGACCGATAAAATCGCCTTTTTCTGGCAGATGAACCAACCAATTTAAGCCTGCCTCTAGGGGACTCGTGCTATCGTCGATATCCTGTCCATAAAGGGCTAAAGCTGCCTCTAAACGCAGGGTATCCCGCGCTCCTAAACCGCAGGGAGTCACCCCTAAATTTAAGAATTCCGTCCAAAGTTGCTGTCCGATTTCAGGAGGGGCCATAATTTCAAAGCCATCTTCTCCGGTGTAACCAGTTCTGGCGATAAAAACTTTTTCCCCGAAAAGCTGGCTTTCCCAGTGATTAAATAGGCCAAAATCGCTTAATTTTTCCCCGACCAAGGGCTGTAAAATTGTGGCTGACTTGGGTCCTTGCAGGGCGATTAAGACCCTTTCTCGGGATAAATCCTTTAATTTGACCCCCGATCCCTCTAAATTGCCTAAAATCCATTCTCGATCTTTATCGGTGGTTGAGGCATTAACAATTAATACGCCTTGGCTTTCGCTTTGGTAGTAAAAGATAATATCATCGATGATACCACCGTCCAGGTTAAGTAAAACGCTATACTGTGCCTTTCCTGCACTTAAACGGGCTAAATTAGAAGGAACTAGGGTTTGGAGAGATTGAACCAGATTATCTCCAGTTAAGATAAATTTGCCCATGTGGGAAATGTCAAACATCCCGACACCATTGCGGACAGCATTATGTTCGATTTTTAGGCCGCTAAACTGTATCGGCATCTCCCAACCCGCAAAAGGGGTAAATTTGCTGGTTTGTTGGGCAATTAGCTCGTATAAAGGGGTACGAATAGCGGGGGAAGTTGCTTCTTGGTTAGCCACGGTGATCTCGATCGAATGGTTTTCTGCCTAGAGTAGCATAGCAGTTATCATTTATCAGTGACCAGTTATCAGTTATCAGTGACCAGTAAACAGTGATCGATCACTATCCACTAACTAGGGTCTGCTGAAAAAGTTTTTCGCTGGGGGTTGGGGGTTGGGGGTGGGGGGTTGGGGGGTGGGGGTTGGGGTGTGGGGTGTGGGGTTTTACCCATTTTCAGGTGGTCAATTACCTAATTTTCAGGGAAAAAGTCCCTGAATTTTCCCCCCAATCACTGCAAGGGTCGGCACTTTTTGAGGGAAAAAAAGTCTAAAAACCTTATCCAACAAGGTTTTTAGATTTATTCAGCAAACCCTAAGTAGGGAGGCACAATTATTTGTAGGATGGGTTAGCCCACTTCGTAAACTATGCGGGCGTTGGGTTTCTACGTTGATCTTATATTTAATTCCACCCACCTACTTAGTAGTTTTTTACTGTTATCGACTGATAGAACTGTTCAATCTTATAAGATTAAAGTTTAGCACTCGATCGCTGTTAAGCGTGTCTTTTTTGATGCCAATTCCAGGCGTGTTCAACTATTACCTTGAGATCGGCATATTGGGGATGCCAAGCGAGAACCTGTTTGGCTTTATCGCTACTGCCGATTAAAATAGGGGCATCGCCTGCCCTTCTGGGACTTTCGATTACGGGAATACCTAAACCAGTTACCGCTCGCGCTGTTTCAATCACTTCGCGCACAGAAAAACCGTTACCATTGCCCAAATTAAACACATTACTTTCGCCCCCATTTAAGAGATATTCTAAGCCTAAAACGTGAGCTTGTGCTAAATCATTAACATGGATATAATCGCGAACAGCAGTGCCATCGGGAGTATCATAATCCGTGCCGAAAATTGACAGGGAATCACGTTTTTTCAGGGCAGTTAATAAAGCCAGGGGAATTAAATGGGTTTCCGGTTGGTGATCTTCCCCTAATAAACCACTGGGGTCGGCTCCTGAAGCATTAAAATAACGGAAAGCCACCGATTTTAAACCGTAGGCCGGATCAAAATCCCGAAGAATTTGTTCCACCATTTCCTTACTGGCAGCGTAGGGACTGAGGGGATGATGGGGATGATTTTCCGTCATGGGAATTTCCTTGGGCATTCCATAAATAGCACAGGTGGAAGAAAAAACAAATTTCTTCACATCGGCGGCGATCATCGCTTGCAAAAGAGTCAGACTACCACTAACATTATTTTGATAGTAAATAGCCGGTTGCTGCACCGATTCTCCCACCGCAATAAAAGCGGCAAAGTGCATGACGGCGGCAATATTGCGACTAGCGAATAAATTATCGAGCAGCGATCGATCCCTAGTATCACCGACAATTAACTCAACTTTTAATATATCCTTAATGATTTCGGCGTGACCGTAGGATAAATTATCGAGTACGATGACGGAATAACTGGCATTTTTGAGCGCTAGAACCGCATGGGAACCAATATAACCCGCACCGCCAGTAACGAGAATGGTAGGTTTAACTTGAGACACGCGATCATACCTATTTGAAATTGACTTGTCTATAACTTTATACCCTAATTTTCCTTTTAGTTGACCATCATGTTAAGTCCCCTCGATCTATCTCTTTCCCTTGACAAAGAAACTTATCAATCACAAATTAAAGATTTAATGGAACAACTGCGATCGCTACAGCAGTCCTGTTGGGAGTGTAAATTACCCGTGGTGGTGGTTTTGGAAGGTTGGGCAGCGGCAGGGAAGGGAACTTTAGTCAAAAAAATGGTTAACTATATGGATCCTCGCGGTTTTACCGTCCATCCCATTTTAACCCCTTCCTCCCAAGAGGAAAGTTACCCGTTTTTGTGGAGATTTTGGCAAAAACTGCCAGCAAAAGGCAGTATCGGCATTTTTTATCACAGTTGGTACACTCATCTACTAGAGGATCGACTCTTGAACAAATTGCCCTCCTCCCAGATTCCCCTGGTCATGCGCGATATCAACACCTTTGAGCGACAATTATTTGATGATGGGGTCGCAATCGCTAAATTCTGGATTCACCTCAGTCAAAAGGAATTAAAGTCACGCATCAAAGAATACGCCGAAAATGAGCTAGAATCTTGGCGCGTGCGTCCGGAAGATTGGCAACAGGCCAAACGTTATGATGAGTATGCCAGTTTAGCCGAGGAAATGATTACCTACACTAGCACGGGGGCCGCCCCTTGGACATTGGTGGAGGGCAACTGTCAACGTTGGGCCCGGGTAAAAGTTCTCTCCCAATTAGTCGGTACGATCGCTCAAGCTTTGGATCAGCGCCAATTACCGATCGAGCCTCCCCCTAATTTACCACCCCAAGCCCGATTACTGCCCACGGAACCCGATTATCTGGCGAGAGTAGATTTAAGTGCCAAACTAGAGAAAGAAGACTATAAAATCCGTTTGCGTGAGGCACAGGTAGAATTAAGAAAACTGCAATTAAAGATTTTTCAGGCAAATATCCCCGTTTTAGTCCTGTTTGAGGGTTGGGATGCCGCTGGCAAAGGTGGTGCAATCAAACGCTTAACCGATACCCTCGATCCTCGCAGTTACCAAGTTATTCCCTTTGCTGCCCCGACGGAGGAAGAACACCGCTATCATTATCTCTGGCGCTTCTGGCGGAAATTGCCCGCGGCCAAAACTATCGGTATATTCGATCGCAGTTGGTATGGACGGGTTTTAGTGGAGAGAGTGGAAGGATTCGCTAAAGATATGGAGTGGCGACGATCCTATCAAGAAATTAACGAGTTTGAGGCGCAATTAACCCATTCTGGCTGTGTTTTAGTCAAATTCTGGTTACATATTAGCCCGGAAGAACAGTTAAATCGTTTCGAGGAACGCCAAAATAACCCCTATCGTCAGCATAAACTCACCGATGAAGATTGGCGCAATCGAGAAAAACAGCCCCTCTACCATGTGGCAGTTAATCACATGGTAGCCCGTACTAGCACCCCCGTCGCCCCCTGGACGATTGTGGCGGCAAATGATAAGTATTTCGCCCGTGTTAAAGTCCTCGATACAGTAATTGTCGCTATTGAAACCGGATTGAAACAACGCGAATAGGGCAGATAGGGGGATGGGGATTTTTTCGATTCAGTTGTAGAATTTACTTTTGAGTAGGCACTAAACTAAACTGGTAACTTGAGGCAGATAATCACGGCCAAAAAATGCGTGCAAACGTTGACGCTCAGAAGTTAGAACGCCTAATGCAAATCTTAGGTAAAGAAGCTCAGGGTTCAGGCACTATCTACTTTACAGGTGGAGCGAGTGCCTTACTGGTGGGATGGCGCAATTCCACAGTCGATGTGGATATCCGTCTAGATCCCGAACCACCGGGCATTTTTCCAGCGATCGCCAAGCTGAAAAAAGAATTGAACATCAACATTGAACTGGCATCTCCGCAGGATTTTCTGCCCCCTATTCCGGGATGGCGCGAGCGAAGCGTATTCATTGGCAAACGAGGTCAAATCTCTTTCTATCACTATGATTTTACAGCCCAAGCTCTTTCTAAACTATCGAGAGGGTTTGACCGTGACTTGAAAGATATTGAGGCTATGTACGAACACAAATTATTCTCTTTGAATGAGCTAGGGGAATGCTTTGAAGCGATTGCACCGGAACTAATCCGATTCCCCTCCCTTAACCCTGATGTGCTGAGAAGCAGAGTCGAGAACTTCATGGCACGTTTTCAAGATAAACCACAGCAGGAGCAATCATGAATCTCAATGAGTTGCCAGGAGCCGAGATCATCTTACCCGGACTGAGGGATCTTCACAATGGTGAGTCCAATACTATTGGGGCGTTGCTAGTTGCGATCGCATCGACCCGCCTAACGGAAGTCGGTTTCGATATCCCCAAAAATCACCTAGCTTCAGAGCCAGAGCTAACCTTGTATGCTTATCTCCAAGAGGAACGGGATGATGCTTATTCTTACTATAATGCTTTGCTGAATCGCCTCAATAGCTTTTGCAATGCACTCGAACTCGGTTATAAAATATGATGACAATTTCCCCAAGTTTAATTTCTCCCGATCTCAGTTTGGCCGATATTCCCCTAGAGGAAACCCTCTCTTTAGGAGTGATGGCTTCTGGTAGTGGTTCCAATTTTGCTGTTTTGGCAGCAGCGATCGCCAAAAAACAGCTAAATGCCGAGATTTCTGTCCTCATCTACAATAATCCCGATGCCAAGGTAAAAGAAAGAGCCGATGACTACAATATCCCCGCAGTTTTCCTCGATCATCGTCAATTTAAACCCAGAGAAGAACTCGATCGAGCTATAGTCAAAACTTTCCAAGAATACGGCGTAAAATGGGTAATTATGGCGGGCTGGATGCGAATTGTCGCCCCGGTTTTACTAGATGCTTTTCCCGATCGCGTGATCAATATCCATCCTAGTTTACTACCCAGTTTTAAAGGTGTGCGTGCCGTGGAACAAGCTTTAGCTGCGGGGGTAAAAGTGACCGGATGTACTGTGCATATCGCTCGCGCAGAGGTAGATAGTGGCCCAATTTTAATGCAAGCAGTGGTTCCCATTCTCCCCGATGATACCGCCGCCAGTCTCCACGAACGCATTCAAGTGCAAGAACATCGCATTTTCCCAGTAGCGATCGCTTTAGCGGCGAAATTAGGCCTGTAGAGACAGATTTCCCGATTCCTTGGCAATAATACTGGCAAAAAAACGAAAATTCAAAGCAAATCGTTAAATATCACTCCTTGATAAATTTCCTGAAAACTGAGATCAAAATTGACAGAAGTTAAAGATAAACTAGCATTTTCTCCCTCGTATTCCGTTAATAACCATTTATTTTCTTCAGTTTTGTTATACTGCATGACATAGGGACGACTTTGACTGATCAGAATATATTCTTGAAATTCCGGCA
>NZ_JADBSA010000243.1:0-2753 GCF_020246945.1 Microcystis sp. M113S1
AACCCCCAACCCCCAACCCCCACCGAAAAACTTTTTCAGCAGACCCTATCTATTGCCTATTGCCTCTTTTGCCTTTTGCCTACCCTAACCAAGAACTTAATTTTGTTCAATTACTTATATGCCAGAATTGCCAGAAGTAGAAACGGTGCGTCGCGGGTTAAATCAAGTGACCCAGGGCAAAAAAATTATCGGTGGGGAAGTATTATTACAGCGTACCCTAGCCTATCCTAATTGCGAGGCAACTTTTCTGCAAGGAATTGCTCAGACCACGATTACCAATTGGCAGCGCCGAGGCAAATATCTCCTCGCCAATTTAGATAATGGTAGCAGTATCGGGGTTCATCTGCGTATGACCGGACAATTGCTGTGGGTAAAAGATACCACTCCCCTCCCGATTCATACGCGCTTACGCTTCTTTTTTGCCAATCAGCAAGAATTGCGCTTTGTCGATACCCGCACTTTCGGGAAAATTTGGTGGATTGCCGCCGATAAAACCCCAGAAACTGTGATTACCGGTCTCAAAAAACTGGGACTAGAACCCTTTGATCGCAATTTTACCGCCGATTACCTCTATAGTCACTGTCAAAAAAGTCGTCGTCCGATTAAAACTTTTCTCCTCGATCAAAATGTAGTCGCAGGAATTGGCAATATCTACGCAGATGAAGTTCTTTTTAAAAGTGGCATCCATCCTCAAACTGCCGCTAATCTCTTGAAAATTGAGCAAATAGACTTATTGACAAAAAACATTATTTCTGTATTAGAAACGGCGATCGCTGAAGGTGGAACCAGTTTTAGCGATTTTCTCCACGTTACGGGAGTTAATGGCAATTATGGGGCGATGGCCTGGGTTTACGGTCGTAATGGCGAAAATTGTCGCCTTTGCGGTGCAACTATTGCCAGAATTAAATTAAGTGGACGCTCGGCTCATTTTTGTCCCCAGTGTCAAGTCTCAAGGGGAGAAGGGAGAAAAAGCTGATCACTGATTAGGGGCTGTGGCTTGAATTTTGTTATTTTCGTCGGCTAGGGTCTGAATCTCCTGTCTGTAAGCAAAAGGAGCGCGACTGAGAGCATCTTGAAAGAGGGGTTGAGCCTCTTGATTTTTGCCCTGTTCTTTTAGTACGATCGCTGTCGCTAAAATTGGTCGGAAATCGTTAACATCCATCTGTTGAGCTTGTTTATAGGCTTTTAAAGCTTCCGGATAATTTTGCTGATCGAAATAGATTTTGCCTAAAAGTAACTGAACGGAAACGATATCGATTAAACTAGCAGGATTATTGGGATCGGAAGCAGCTTTTAAAGCGCGATCAATCGTGTCTTTGACCAGACTAATCGCCTCGATCGGGCGGTTTTGGCTAAGAAATAAATTAGTTAATCCAGTTAAGGCCCGCAGCTCTTGGGGATGGGAGGCTAAAAGGGCGCGATAACTGCCTGTGGCTCCTGCATAGTCCTCTATTTGCTGTTTCGCTTCCGCCAAAAGTAGCAGATAATCGGATTGTTGGGGGTTAAGTTGCGCTAATTTTTCTAAAGGTTCGATCGCTTGCCTTAAATCGCCCTGCTGTAAGCGAGTATCTAATAATCCCCGCAAAGCCGTCTGATTATCGGGTTCGCGCTCTAAAACCATCTGATAACCCAGTGCTTGACTGGCTAATTCCTCTTGTTTGACTGCGGACAGATGACTCTGGCCCGAGTGCCGCTCACTCTGGAGAATAGAAGTCAATAGCGGCATAATCGAGAAAGACAGCAAAGCAAATAACATCAGGACGAGACCGATGGACAGCCAACGACGGTTAGAGAGAGAGGCTTTCATAGACTGGGGTGCGAGGGGACAGACAGGAAAATGTTATGGAAATCTGGAGATTTGATCAGGGGATCGATCGAATTGGCCGCTCTTTATCTCAAATGTCGGGGTGAAGACCCGAAGCGCTTAGTGCGACGGGATGAAACCCCAGCCAATATAAAACAGCACTTCGACACATTTCGACAGGCTCAATGTAAAGGCTCAATGTAAAGGCTCAGTGACACGAAGCAAGATTAAAAATAAGCGTCCAGTCTCCTGACAAAATCTTGAATAACTTCTTCTTTTAAGGGTCTTGACCTACTCAGGCCAAATAGCTACTATATGAGTATAGCGGATAGGGTAATCAACCGCTCTAAAAACCCATGTAGTCTAACCACTATGCTATCTGCACCTTGACAATTAAAGATATAGGGTTCTACTCAATAGTTCTAGTTTCTCAACTGTGAGTAGGTAAAATCTTTACAGGAACTAGACAAAGCAGTATTTGAAGCTAACGTTTCAATTCAAGCAAATTTTGTACCCCCCCTTGCTCCCCCGATGTCGGAGGGGTTGGGGGGGGACTATCGTAGGGCATACGAAAAGTAATGCTTGGGGAGAGAACCACCTCTGGGTTGGATAACGCAAGGTATCTAGTTTAAGTGGACTCGTTGAACCAAGAATCCCTCGCTTTTAGCGACGGGAGTGTCAATGAGTACAATGGGCAGACAGTCAAGACTCAAAAGGGTTTTGACAAGGTTGACAGTCAAAAGATCATCGAAAATTTTGGGTCTGAAACCCCGTCGTTTCACGACGGCTTTACTGTTAAATATTAGCACATTTACCAAATATATGCTAAAATGTGAGACATGGAAAAAGCCTATTCTTACCGATTTTACCCCACACCAGAACAAGAGTCGCTATTGCGGCGCACTTTGGGCTGTGTAAGATTAGTTTACAATAAAGCTCTCCATCTCAG
>NZ_JADBSA010000244.1:0-22976 GCF_020246945.1 Microcystis sp. M113S1
CAATCGGTTAGCATTGAAGAAGTTTCAGTATATCCTACTCTTTCTTGTCTTTCGTACCATGCTTGTGTTCTGACATGGAGAGCTTTATTGTAAACTAATCTTACACAGCCCAAAGTGCGCCGCAATAGCGACTCTTGTTCTGGTGTGGGGTAAAATCGGAACCAATAGGCTTTTTCCATGTCTCACATTTAAGCATATATTCCGTAAATGCGCTAGTATTTAACGGTAAAGCCGTCGTAGAACGACGGGGTTTCAGACCCAAAATTTTCGATGACTTGGTTATATAAAACCCCCGGTATTCCCGATGAATTGTTTGAACGTTTGCCTGGGATTCCCTTGAGTAAACGCGAGGTGAGATTATTGATGATTTCCGCTTTGAGGTTAGGTGATGGGGGGGTTTTCTGGGATATCGGGGCAGGAACCGGCACTATTCCCGTTGAAATTGGCTTATTATGCCCCAATAGTCCGATTATTGCCATTGAAAGGGATGAAGAAGTGGCCAGTTTAATCCGCCGTAATTGCGATCGCTTCGGGGTAAAAAATGTTACGGTTTTTGAAGGCAGCGCTCCCGATTGTCTAGCCAATATATACCTAGCACCCGATCGCGTCTGTATCGAGGGCGGCAAACCGATTAAATCAGTCCTGCAAGAAGTGTGGCAATACCTGAAACCCAACGGCCGCATCGTGGCTACGGCCAATAATTTAGAAACCCTCTATCAATTTTCCGAAGGCTTTTCTAATTTACAGGCGCGTAATATCGAGATCGTCCAAGCGGCAGTAAATCGCCTAGAAACTAGGGGTATTCACCAAGTTTTTGCCGCCGTTGATCCCATGTTCATCCTGAGTGGCGATAAACTTTAATTGGGGATAACCTTCCATAAAGTTTTCTTAATCTATATAATTAGAACAATGCCGCCTAACTTCTCTGGATTAACCATGCCTTGGCCACGCATTGTCAGCGCTATTTTTGCTATTGCCTTCGCACTGGGAATTATTATCGTTGGGGGTTGGTATTTCACCCTCGGCATCGGTGTTATCGTCTTTTTGGGACAATTGGAGTATTTTCGCTTAGTTCGCGCTAAAGGCATTGAACCGGCCGCTAAAACCACTCTCGTAGTTTCGCAATTATTACTACTGACGGCAACTATGGCAGCCCCCCTCACCGATGCCATGTTTCCCCTCGCTGGGGCGTTAATTTGTTTTTATCTGCTCTTTCAGCCAAAAATGGCGACAATTGCCGACATTTCCACCTCAATTCTCGGTCTGTTTTATGGTGGTTACTTACCTAGTTATTGGATTCGTTTACGGGTCGGTTTTTCTCCTGAAAGTAATCCTGTGGCTATGGCCAGTAACTTACCCCTGATGGGATATTGGCCAGAATCGTGGATGGAACCGAAATTATTCCCGGCCGCTTTGACGGTGACTTTTCTAGCTTTCGGTTGCATTTGGGCCGCCGATATCGGAGCTTACATCATGGGAAAATGGTTAGGTAAAACCAGTTTATCGCTGATTAGTCCCAAAAAAACCGTGGAAGGTTCCTTTTTTGGCATTTTAGGCAGTATAGCGATCGCCGAGTTGGGTGCTTGGTATTTAGATTGGCCCTATTGGCAGCTGACCGGCTTAATTTTGGGCTTATTAATTGGTATTGTCAGTTTATTGGGTGATTTGACCGAATCGATGATGAAACGCGATGCCGGAGTCAAGGATTCCGGGCAGTTAATCCCCGGTCACGGTGGTATACTCGATCGCACTGATAGTTATGTGTTCACCGCTCCCCTAGTATATTATTTCGTCACTTTACTGCTGCCCTTGTTGCGTTAGTAGTTTGTATCTTCTCCGGTCGCTGCGCCCTTGAGTTCTCCAGTGCTAAATTAAAGATTAAACCCAAATTTGCGATTATGTCAGGAGTCGTCTATCCCCGGGGTAAAGTTTATCTTCTCGGTGCGGGAATCGGTCAGAGCAGTTTTCTCACCCTGCAAGCGCGAGCAATTTTAGCCACGGCCGAGGTTTTGCTGTATGATGCCCTAGTGGATAGTCAAATCTTCTCCCTCGTGCCGAAAACCTGTATTTTAGTCGATGTGGGCAAACGGGGAGGACAACCCGGCGCCGAGCAAAATCAGATTAATCGGATATTGGTTAATTATTGTCAAGAGGGAAAACGAGTTATTCGGCTCAAAAGTGGTGATCCGGGGGTTTTTGGGCGAGTATATCCTGAAATGTTAGCCCTAAAGCAGGCTGGCTGTGATTTTGAACTGATAACTGGAATTTCCTCCGCTTTGGCCGCTCCTTTATTAGCTGGAATTCCCCTGACCGAAAAGGATATTAGTCGCTGTTTTGCGGTCTTGAGCGCTCACGATCCCCAGTCTCTCGATTGGTCAGCTTTAGCTAAAATTGATACGCTGGTGCTATTGATGGCCGGTCAGTCTTTGGGGCAAATTATCGAGAAATTATGCCAAAATGGGCGGAATATTCACGACTCGATCGCTATTATCCGCCAGGCGGGACGCAAGGATCAACAAATTTGGCGCGGCACTTTAGAAAATATTCTCGCTCAAACCGCCGGGGTGTCCCTCTCACCCTCTATTATGGTCATTGGTCAAGTTGTGGATCTGGCGATTATGTCCTCTCCCCCACCCCTAGGAGGTAAAACTATTGTTATTACCCGTGCCGCCGAGCAAACGAGTCAATTTAGCGAAATTTTGCAAAATCAAGGCGCAGAAGTCCTAGAAATGCCCGCTTTAGAGATTCGTCCCCCCTCCAGTTGGCAAGGTTTAGACGATGCCATCGGTGAGTTAAAAAAGTTTGATTGGCTGATTTTAACTTCTGCCAATGCTGTTAATTTTTTCTTCGAGCGCTTGACATTTTGGGGAAAAGATGCTAGAGCTTTAGCGACCGTAAAAATCGCCGTGGTGGGCAAAAAAACCAGCCAAGTTTTGCACTCACGAGGATTAAAGGCGGATTTTATCCCGGGGGATTTTGTCGCTGATGCTTTGGTAAACGAGTTTCCCGACCCGATTAGGGGGCAAAAATTCCTCTTTCCGCGCGTGGAAACGGGAGGGAGAGAGATATTGGTTAAGGAATTAACGGCCAAAGCTGGTCAGGTGACGGAAGTGGCCGCCTATGATTCCGGATGTCCCGCGCGCATGGATAGTCAGATCTGGGAAGCGTTTCGAGATGAAAAAGTCGATATAGTCACCTTTGCTAGTTCCAAAACCGTCCAGAATTTTTATCAGTTATTGCGACAAGAAACGGGAGAATTATCGGTTAATTCCCTATTAGAAAAAGTTTGTCTGGCTTCTATCGGTCCGCAAACTTCAAAAACCTGTCAAGAGTTATTTGGTCGTGTTGATATCGAGGCGCGAGAATACACCCTAGAAGGGTTGACCAGCGCTCTAATCGAGTCGAGTAAGACCTGACATCCTCGCCGCCGTAAAACAGACGGCGATTCCCAAATCTGACGATAAACAAAGCCATAAAAATCTAGGAATCTCCCCATGAGTAACCCTATTATCATTGAAACTGACTTAAAAGATATTCTCGCTAAACTTGACAATCGGTTAGAGCGAATCGAAACAAAACTAGAAGTATTGCCGAAAATAGAGACCGAAGTTTCCCAACTCAAAGACGATATCAGAAACCTGAAGGGAATAGAAATAAAGCTAGAAGTATTGCCGAAAATAGAGACCGAAGTTTCCCAACTCAAAGAAGATGTCAAAGACTTGAAAGAAAGGGCAACGGTTCAAATATGGGCTTTGATAGTCACTGTTATCGGTGCAACTGTTGCTTGCAGCAATTATCAAATTCGGTTTTTTGACTAAAACTTAAATCATCATTAAAAACTAAGTTGGAACTAGACAAGTTCCAACCGGTAACAAAAAATTGACCTTGAATATTAACGACGAATTGGAGCGAGCGCACCGTCGGCAGCAGCGCGAAAAGGTTCCACTGCCTCGCTATAATCGATCGGTAAAATAGCCACCACGTTATCGTGAGGACGGGGAATAATTACCCAGGTTTCTAAAGCTGCCCCCTCGGTTTTATTGACCGCTTCAATGCCGGCAGCCATAGCGGTTTTTACCTCCTGTACATCCCCACGAATATTGAGGGTAAAACGGGCGCTTCCTGCCCTTAAATAACCAACAATCGTGATCCGTCCTGCTTTTACCATCGCATCGGCGGCCGCTAGAATACCGGGGAAACCTTTGGTCTCGATCGATCCCACCGCGGGTTGGGCTGTCATAAATTAACTCCTAATAACAAAAATCAGATAAGTTTAATTGATAGAATCCAATCTATTTTCCAGTCTTTAACTATAGTCTAGTTTGGGGCAAATCGCTAGGGAAATTAACTGCGAAAACGGTCTGACTTAGGCGTATGCTGCACTGGTAGAACTGCCAGTACATTTTCTGGAGGATTCGGTACGATGTAATGACTGACCACATTACCACCAAAAGCGGTCATCGCCGCCGCTAATCCTGCCTCTACTGCTGGTTTAACCTCGGAAATCGGACCACGAATCGCCACCAAAAATTCGCCCCTTTCCGCTAGATCAAAATAAACTAGGGTGACTCGTCCCCCTTTAACCATGGCATCCGCCGCCGCTAAAACGGGGGGAAAACCCAACGTTTGAATGACTCCGACCGCCTCGGGCATTTTTCCTGATCTCCTGCGAAAGCAACTTTACATTATACCCCGAACCTGTCTTTATATTTTCTTCTGGAAATCCTCGACCGCTCGCGGCAGTTTTTTCTCTAAATACTGTTGATGGGACTGATCAGCCAGATAATAATCTCCTGCGGGTTCGATCAAAGTAACGATATCCTGCTGAAACTTTCCCGATAGTTGTAGTTGACGCTTGGAAGCAGTGGCGATTAACTTTTGTTCCGGGGTGTGATAAAAAATAATCGATCGATATTGTTCTCCCCGGTCCGGTCCTTGGCGATTTAACTGAGTCGGATCATGGATTGACCAAAAAACGGCTAATAACGCCTCGTAGCTTATTTCGTGGGGATTATAGGCAATTTGTGCCACTTCCGCATGACCGGTAATTCGCGATAACACATCGAGATAACTAGGATTGGGGAAATTTCCCCCCATATAACCCACAGAAGTCGCTAAAACCCCGGGTAAACGCCGAAATGAGTCCTCGGTTTTCCAAAAACAGCCGGCCCCAAAAGTAGCTTTTTCGCCGCTATTCATTTCCCCTCACATCCTTGGCAAATTCCACCACTGCTTTTGTAATTGTCTCGCTTAAATTAGCATAAACTTTGGCAAAAGGGGGAGCTTTTTCGGTTAATCCTAGAATATCCGCCGTTACTAACACCTGACCATCACAATCCTCCCCCGCACCGATACCAATCGTCGGAATGGTCAATTTATCGGTAATAGTAGCGGCTAAATTGGCGGGAATATGTTCCAAAACCAGGGCAAATACTCCCGCTTTCTCCAAGGCTAAAGCTTCCTCGATTAATCTTTGTGCATCCGATGGAGTTTTTCCCTGCTGACGGTATCCTAACCGATGGACCGACTGGGGAGTTAATCCGATATGACCCATAACAGGGATGCCTATCTCGGTTAAACGGCTAATAGTCTCGATCATAGCGGGATAACCTCCCTCTAATTTTACCCCTTGCACTCCTGCTTCCTTTAACATCCTTCCTGCCGAGTGAATTGCCTGACTGACACTTTCCTGATAGCTGAGAAAAGGCAAATCACAGACAACTAAAGCTTGTTTTACCCCGCGAGACACGGCCGCCGCGTGGTGAATCATCGCCTCTAGGGTGATCGGTAAAGTGGTAGGATAGCCCAAAGCGGTCATAGCCAAGGAATCACCTACCAAGATAATATCAATTCCTGCTTGATCGAGCAGTCGCGCGATCGGATAATCCCAAGCTGTGAGGGTGACAATCGCGCGTTTTTGCTGTTTCCACTCGATTAATTTGTTGGTGGTGACTGCCATTATTTATTCACTGCGGACAGCTTCGAGGATACGGGAAAAATAGAAACGAGTGCTAGTCATACTCGTCCGTTCAATTTTAAAGCCATTTTCGTTGAGAGCGGCGACAATAGTTTTTTCCTTGTGTTGATAGGCACGAGTGGTTTTACTCGGACCGGGGAAAAATTGACCAATTTTCTTGAGAATGGTTAATAAACAGGTTTTAGGGGCAAAACTGAGGATTAAACGGGATTGAGCTAGGGATCCCAGGTGTTTAATCATTCCTAAGGCTTCTTCTGTGGGATAGTGAATAAGAACATCAACACAGATGACCGTGTGATATTGGCCGGTTAATGCTTCTAAATCTTGAACGGCAAAGGTGAGTTTACTGGTATCTGCTAACTCTTTGGCTGCTCTTTCCTTGGCTTCTGTCACCATTTTCTCAGAAATATCACTAGCGAAAATAGTTGCGCCCGCTTTAGCGAGGGGAATACTAAGACTCCCGACTCCACAACCGGCATCACAGATCGAGAGATTAGGCAAATTGTCATCACTTTCTAACCAACCGATAACGGTATCGATCGTCTGTTGATGACCGATGCGAATATCTTTTTGTACTTTGTTAACTTCGCCATCCCCATAAATCCGGCGCCAGCGATCGAATCCTGTGGCGTTAAAATAGTCCTTGACTATGGCTTTATCGTCTAATGTGTTGGTCATAACGAAATCTAAACGAGCGGAGATGGTTATTAGTTTATCCTACCGTGAAAGCCGGTTTTAGGGATTTAGTCTTGGGTCTCTCTACCCTTGCCAGAAACGAGAAACTCTGCTATTTTGCTGGTGAGTTTATTTTTTAGGCAGTGTCTCAGAAGATAAACCATCAATCAAGCATCGTTCTATCTTTCACTTTATGAGCTTAAAAATGAGCAAAAATCAGCAAATTCTGGCAAAAATCGGGGGGGGGTAGCCTTGCTCTCCTTGTTTCCTTGGCTTTAGGACAACAGGCTTCTGCTGTCACCCTTGTTGAAAACTTAACTCAATCAAATAGTGCCGACGGTACTGTTCATTCCACCGCCTGGACAGGATCAAGCTTTACCACTGGCAGTGGCAGTTATAATCTTGAATCTGTCACTCTTTTATTGCAAGAAAACACCGCAGGTGACTTGTTTGTTGGTCTCTATGGCAACAATAGTGGAGTTCCTGGCACTCTGATAACCACTTTTACCAACCCTGGTTCTATTACTACCAGTCTCGCCAATAACACCTTTACCCTTGCTACCTCCCAGGCATTAACCGCCAGTACCACTTACTGGTTAGTCAGTGGAATTTTATCTGGTTCTGGAACTTACTCTTGGGGTTATACATCGTCTGACTCTGAAACAGGACTCCCTGGCTGGACTATTGGTGCTGGTTACGTTGACTCTACAAATCAAGGGGGAACTTGGATTTCTTACCCTACTGATGGCCCTTACCAATTTAGCGTTAATGGGACAGAACAGTCCCAGTCTATTCCTGAACCCAGTTCCGTTGTTGCCCTGTTAGGATTAGGAGGATTAGGGTTGGTCTCTAGACTGAAAAAACAAAAATAAGAAGTAGGGTGGGGGTGACTCCACTTTTTTTATCTGGTGCTGGGGTTCTATCTTAGCACCAGACAAGGGAGGTTTTGCCTCACCCCAAGCCCTGCCCTACCGACATCAGGGGGTTAGGGGGGAGCGGGACAGCCGAAAATTAGATTTAGTGACCTTGAAATTTGATGAATTAATTGCCATGCCAAAATATACATTTACTAGCTATTTTAAAAATGATGTTTTGACAAAACGCCCTTACCTCAAAAAAGAATGGTGTATTTACGTGATCGAAAACCCTATCCGTTGTGAACCCCAAGAAGATAATCGTTTTCGCTTTTGGGCAAAAATAGAAGAATTTGGCGATCGTTACTTGAGAGTCGTTACCCTAGCAGACAAGATTACTATCCATAATACCTTTCCAGACAGGAGCTTTAAACCATGAAGATTAACTACTACCCAGAAACGGACTCCCTTTATATCCACCTTACAGACAAACCCAGTGTTGATAGCCAAGAAATTGCTGAAGGTGTCGTTGCTGATTACGATGAATTAGGGAATCTAGTCGGTTTAGACATTGATAACGCCAGCAAAAAAGTGCAACTCGGTGAGTTTATCTCAAATGTCGGGGTGAAGACCCTCGCTTATGGCAGAGATAGTTAATTCCCCTCATCCCCAACCCCTGGGAGAGGGGGAGAAAGATGCTTGCTACGAATAAAGAAAAATGGGACAAGTCTGTGGAAAAGCTTAATTTGTTTTCCGCTTCACCGTTAGTTAACCTAAAGTGAATATCATGTAATCGTTCCAAGATTCGGTCAATAAGGGTTCCATGTCAATTATTACCCATAGAACTAAGATCGTAGCCACGATCGGCCCTGCCAGTAATTCGCCGGAAGTCCTTAAGGAGATGATCGGTGCGGGGATGAATGTAGCGCGGCTAAACTTTTCCCACGGTAGCTACGAAGATCATGCGAGAGTTGTTAGCCTTTTACGGCAAATTTCTCAAGAATTAGACAATCCGATCACTCTCCTGCAAGATTTACAAGGGCCGAAAATTCGCGTTGGTAATCTCCCCAATGGTTCCATTACCATCAACAACGGCGATTATCTCACCCTTGTACCCATGGATGAGTATCAGGGAGAACCGAACACCGTTGCGATCGATTATCCCTATCTGGCCGAGGAAGCACAGCTAGGTGAGCAAATTCTCCTTGATGACGGCTTATTAGAGCTAAAAATCGTTGAAATTAACGGAAAAGACCTAAAATGTCAAGTGTTGGAGGGAGGAATTCTCAAAAGTCGCAAGGGAGTCAATCTACCCCGTCTCAATTTGCGCTTACCTTCCATGACCGAAAAAGACAAACAAGACCTAGAATTTGGTCTTTCTCAGGGGGTTGATTGGGTTTCCCTGAGTTTTGTTCGTAAAGGAGAAGATATCAAGGCGATTAAAGCATTTTTAGCCGAGAGAAATCGTGCGGATGTGCCAGTGATAGCTAAAATTGAAAAACCGCAAGCGATCGAAAATTTGGAGTCAATTATCGAGGAATGTGACGGAATTATGGTGGCCCGGGGTGATTTGGGGGTAGAATTAAGTCCCGAAAAAGTCCCCATGTTGCAAAAACGCATTATCAAACTCTGCAACATGAAAACTATTCCCGTCATCACTGCCACCCAGATGTTAGAAAGCATGATTCACAATCCCCGACCGACTCGGGCCGAGGCTAGTGATGTGGCTAATGCGATTATCGATGGAACCGATGCGGTGATGTTATCGGGGGAATCAGCAGTGGGAGATTTTCCCGTCAAAGCAGTGGCTATGTTGGCCAAAATCGCCCATGATGTGGAAGCGGATGTGAAGTTTGATAATGTTCCCCCCAATCAGTCCGATGAAACTCACGCTCTCAGTGAGGCTTTAGTGGCGATCGATCAAACCCTTGATCTCCGTTATATTGTCACTTTTACCACTTCTGGCTACACTTCGCTACTGGCTTCTAAGGAACGTCCCTCGGTTCCCGTCATTGCCATGACTCCCAACCAACGAGTCTATCACCGTCTCAATCTAGTCTGGGGTGTGATCCCGATTCTTCTTGACCATCAGGTGTCTGTCTTTGAGGATGTGTTAAAGCAAACGGAATCAATTCTGCTTCAGAAAAATCTAGCGCAATCGGGCGATAAAATCCTGATTATGGCGGGAATTCCCATGCAGAAAACTAAAGGCACTAATTTCCTCAAAATTCACACGATTTCGTAAGTTCTAGGAGTCGGGAGATTATTTTTATTTATTCTTCCCACACCCCACACCCCACACCCCACGAAAAACTTTTTGCCGCAAAACCTAGATACAGATTTCGGGCGGTGGATTGGTTGTGATAGAGGTATAAATATCGATCGCTTGCTATCAATCTTGATGAAAAGACGATATTTTCTGGCTTTTATCGGCTCAATTGCCCTTAGCTGCTTATTATCTCTAGGCATAAACCTTTTTTCATCTACTATCACCACCGCGCAAACCCAGACAATTCTAGTTTCTGCCGCCGCTAGTCTCAAAGATGCCCTAGAAGAAATCAAGCCGGGGTTTGAAAAAGCCCATGCCAACATTAAAGTTAACTATAACTTCGGTGCGTCGGGAGCTTTGCAACAGCAAATTACACAAGGTGCGCCGGCCGATGTTTTCCTCTCGGCCGCGACTAAGCAAATGGACGCTTTAGCAAAAGCTGGTTTGATCGATACAAGTACCAGAAGAAAACTGCTCACTAATCGCCTAGTTTTAATCGTTCCCAAGAATTACACCCTAAAAATTAGCGATTTTCGTTCCCTGACTAACAGTAATGTCAAAAGAATTGCCGTGGGTGAACCGCGCAGCGTTCCCGTCGGTCAGTACAGCGAAGAAGTTCTGAAAAATATCGGCATTTTAGAGCAAATAAGACCAAAACTGGTCTTTGCTAACTCTGTCCGTAATGTTCTCGCCGCCGTAGAGACTGGTAACGCCGATGCTGGCATTGTTTACATCACCGATGCCAAAATTTCCGACCAAGTAAAAGTAGTGGCCACGGCTGCCAATAATCTCCATTCTCCGATTATTTACCCGATAGCTGTAATCAAAGCTAGTAAAAACCCGCAAGCTGCCAAGACTTTCGCCCAATATCTCACCAGCGCGGCCGCTAAAAACATTTTTGAAAAATTCGGCTTCGGAATAGCCAGATAAACAATGCCAGACTTTTCCCCCCTATGGATATCCCTGAAAACCGCCACCATTGCCCTGATAATCATCTTTTTTCTCGGTATTACCGCCGCTTATTGGATGTTGGGCTATCGCGGACGGTGGAAATCCCTAATCGAGGGAGTTTTCGTCGCGCCCCTAATCTTGCCCCCGACGGTGCTAGGCTTCATTTTACTGCTCCTATTCGGCAAAAACGGACTATTAGGACAGTTATTAGACTTATTTAATTTTCGCATCGTTTTTACTTGGTATGCCGCCGTTATCACCGCGACGGTGGTAGCTTTTCCCCTGATGTACAAAACCACCCTCGGCGCTTTTGAACAGGTGGATGCCAATCTTTTACAGGTTGCCCGCACTTTAGGGGCATCGGAAGGGAAAATATTCTGGCGCGTACTTTTGCCCCTCTCCTTCCCCGGAGTATTAGCAGGATTAACCCTAGCTTTTGCCCGCGCTTTGGGGGAATTTGGGGCGACTTTGATGTTAGCGGGTAATATTCCGGGGCAAACTCAAACTATCCCGATGGCGATTTTCTTTGCTGTGGAAGCAGGAGCGATGACCGAGGCTTGGATATGGGTGTTTATCATCATATTAATCTCCCTATCGGGAATTATCGCCGTTAATCTCTGGCAAAGTCAACGCAAACAGCAATTAGGACGACCGGGAGAAAGCAAACCTAACGAGATGGAAGACTGGCTGCAACCCTGGGAGGGTCGCGATTTTGCCCTTTTAGAAGCTGAAAATCCCCATTATAGAGATAAAATAGGCTTATTTGTCGATATAGAGAAATATTTACCCGGTTTTAACCTATCGGTAACTTTTAACTGCCAAAATCAGCCCCTAGGACTATTAGGAGCTTCGGGGTCGGGAAAAAGCCTGATTTTGCGATCGCTGGCTGGTGTGGAAACGCCCTCAAGGGGTCGTATTGTCTTAAATGGGCGCATTCTCTTCGATTCCGAAAAGAGAATTAATCTCCCCAGTCGTCAGCGTCGTATCGGTTTTGTGGTGCAGAATTATGCCCTTTTTCCCCATCTCACCGTGGCAGAAAATATCGCTTTTGGTCTCTCGCAAAAGTTACCCACAAAAATTATCCGTCAGCAGATTGCCAACCAATTAGAATTAGTGCAGTTACCCGGCATGGAAAACCGTTATCCCCATCAATTATCGGGGGGACAACAGCAACGGGTCGCCATCGCTCGCGCTTTAGCTAGTCGTCCGGAAGCTTTATTATTAGATGAGCCTTTTTCTGCCCTTGATACCCATCTACGCGCTCAATTAGAACGTCAGATGATCAAAACTTTAAGTAATTACGATGGCGTGACAATTTTTGTTACCCATAATATGGATGAAGCCTATCGAATATGTGAGAATTTATTAGTTATGGAAAAAGGGCGGGCAATTGCTAATAATTCTAAACAGAAAATTTTTGACCGACCAGATAGCGTTAGTTTGGCAAAAATTACGGGCTGTAAGAATTTTTCCCGTGCTGTAATCATTAATAATCAACAATTGGAAGCCATTGATTGGGATGTTAAATTACACACTGTTTCCAGGATTCCCGACTATTTAGCTCATACGGGAATTCGCGCCCATCAAATTATTTTTGGTCGAGATTTAAGCGATATTAATACTTTTCCCTGTTGGTTAGCTGATGCCATTGAAGGACCCCATCGGGTGACTCTCTATCTGAAACTTAATCAACCCTCCAATCATGACAGAGATTTTCATATCCAAGCAGAGTTATATAAGGATAAATGGTTAGAAATCAAGGAGCAAGCTTTGCCTTGGACTGTTACTTTATCTCCCCAGCGTTTATTATTATTAAAGTAATAGGTTAATTTTTATCAAGTGCTGACAGATATAGAGCTTCTAAAATCCAAGACCATCCCGTTAAATACCCGCTCGTGTCATTAGTTAGTGAAAAAGTTTTATCTGGAGTTATAAAATCATGACTGAAAAGGAATCTTGTGATTGGATAATGCGAGTGGATTTACACTTACCCACTCCTGATGAAATGCCGGATGAAATGTTAGAAATAGCAGCAGCGATTGCGTGGGTTAATTACCGAGTGGAGGGGCCAGGTTGTCTGTGGCTGATGGTCAATTCCTGCTGTGAACCTAAATTCATGTATCTGCCAGATATCAAGTTAAGGCGAATTGCCGAAAGAGCGCATCCAGATGTAGATATTTACGATCCAATTAACGAACTCCTGCTGTTAGTTAGTCCCAATTGGGAAATATTTCCGGGGGAATTAGTGGGAGATAATGAAACACATTTTTACTACCGAATTAACGTCAAAGAACGAGTAGGAAAATCCTGTGAAGATTGCTGGGAGGTTTGGGGAGAAAAGTTGGGAGAAGTTGGTCGAGAAGGAATGGTAAAAGTAGTGGAAGATGTCTAAAGTGTCGATTGAGTAATTGATTGCTTACCACAGAGACCCAGAGGACACAGAGTTTTTTGAGTAATTTTTCTGATTAATGAATTAGTGGGACTTAGACAAAAAACAAATCGAGAAAAGCCTCAACTCCAATCCCCGCTTGGGATTTACTTCGAGAAGCCCAAAATCGCTGAAACCCAGATATATCAAGGAAAATCATAAATCCAGGTTAACCCTTTGTCCCGTAATGGTTTGAGCCTTTTTTGCTGACCGAAAACGCCTAAGTCCCATTAGTGTTATATTGGTTCTGAGTACGAGGGAAGCATTCCGATAGAAAATCTCCGGTTTCAGGAATGGGTTATTGTCCGAATGCTTCGCCCCTACTCAAAAATTTATTATATCTTCCGAAAAAAGCGATATTGATTTATTAATTGGTTTTTGAAAAATGGTATAAGCCAATAACACCACTCCAAAGGGGTCTAGTATAATTAGAAGAGGTTGATCAAAGGGGATTTATGGACGATAAAACCGCAAAGTCAGAAGAATCCGAATCTGAAGAGAAAAAAGAATCAGATTTTGACCAGGAAAAGGAACAGGCTCAAGTTTGGACGGGAAAAATCACTGCTTTTTTTGCCCATCAATTCCGAACCTCCGCTCCTCCCCTTCCAATTATCGGGGGTAGCATTACAGGCATCGTAACTTGGGTTAATCAACATGACACGGTTAAGGCGATTATTGTCGGGGTAGTCACTTTTATCGTCACGGGCTTTTTTACCTACGGATCAGCCTGGATTAAAGCGTTTTTAGAAGTAGCAAGAACCAAAGGTAAAGATCACGGTAAAGGTACAGCCTTAAGCTTTTTTGTTTGGCTAGACAAAGGACTGGAAAAAATACGTTGGCAATTAGCCAATCCTGACGGGAAATATTTAATTAAATTACGAGATTCAGATTGTCGTTATGATGATGTTGAAGGGATTGAAGATGCAATCTTTGGTTTTTCTACCCCGGAACTAGAAGAAATTTTTATTAATTTGGATCTGAGTCAATTAGAACTGCCCTCAGAAGAAGAATCTAAAGGTACGGGGGATGATATTTGGAATTTATTGCGACGGGCTAAAAAGAGGACAAATTTACGGTTGTTAATTCTGGCTCCTGGTGGACGAGGAAAAACGACTTTATTGCGTCATTTAGCCTATAACTACGCTCTAAAACAACCGAAACAAAATGCACCTTTTTTAATTCCTGTCTTTTTACGTTTACGGAGATGGCAGGAAGTGATTACCACCACAGAAGGATTGGATTTACCGACTTTAATTGAGCGACATCTAAAACAAGATATTTCTCAAGAATTAGATTTACCTCAGAACTGGGCAAAAAATCATTTAACTCATCAGCGAATGTTAGTGATGTTTGATGGTTTTGATGAAGTTAAACCCGAATATGCCGAAAAAGTCAGTCAATGGATTGGCAAACAGTGGCAAGATTTTCGCCAAAACTATTTTATTTTAACCTCTCGTCCGAAAGGCTATCAAGCGTTTAGCTCTGAGCATAAACCTCGGCAAAAGGTGTTTATTAATGAATTTACCGATAAAAATATTCGGGATTTTGTGTATAAATGGTATTTCTGGCAAGAGCAGGAAACCAGAGTTAGCAGAAGTTTAAAAGCTAAACAAGAAGCTGCCGATAATAAAGCAAAGGATTTAATTAATCAGTTATTTGCTCTCGATGATTCCGGGGAAAGTTCTACTCTATTAGCCTTGGCGAGAAATCCCTTAAATCTGAATATGATAGTACAGTTACATCGGGCAAACTTTGGCTCGGGACAAAAATTACCTCAGCAACGAGTGGATTTATTTCGCCGAATTTTTGATCTGCAATTGATCACTCGCCCTCAAGCTAGGGGCATTGATATGATTTTAGATAACAATGAGGAAAATCATCGTCAACTGGTATTGCAACAGTTAGCCCTGAAAATGGGAAATACAACCACGATTGAATATTCAGAATTACTGAGTTCTACACAAAATTTTATTCAGGAATTGGGTTATCCTGAAAGCACTTCGGCTAAGGATTTTGTAGAGCGGTTAATTCATGTGAGCGAGTTAATTTTGAAAAAGGATGAATACTATGAGTTTGCCCATAATCTTTTTCAGTCCTATTTAATTGCTTTGGAGATTAAACGGTTAAAGCAAGAAAATTTACTCAAGGAAAATTGGCAGCAAAATCTCTGGTACGAGGCTTGCATTATGTATGCAACTTTATTGACTAATCCGACTGATTTTATTGTGTATTTCTATAATCAAGAAGATAATCCTAAAGCTCAGGGATTAGCGGAGCGATGTTATCGAGAATTACCTGTTAAAAAACGTCGAGGTTTGGAATTTTTAGAACAAAAACGACAGACTTCTCTCTTTACTCAACTAGAAACCTATCTGAAAAATGGCCAATGGCGCGAAGCCGATGAGGAAACGGCGCGGTTAATGTTGTTAATTGCTAAAAGGGAAGATGAAGGCTGGCTAGATGAAGAAAGTGCTGAAAACTTTCCCTGTGAGGAATTACGCACGATTGATAAGCTCTGGGTAGATAATAGCGGCGGTAAATTTGGCTTTTCTGTGCAGAAAAAAGTCTGGCTGGATTGCGGTGGTGTCCCAGGAGAGTATGATTATGATGTCTATAGAAAATTTGCCAACCAAGTGGGTTGGCGCGGGGACGGAGAATGGTTGAGATATGATGAGCTAACTTTTTTATTAGAGATTAGTCAATTGGGACATTTACCTGCTAGTGGTTATAAGCTAATATTCGATGTTGGACAATGGAGGTCAGTATTTTTTTCTCGCGCAGCGACTTGTAACCTGTAATATATAACAGACTTATAGAACCTATTTGGGATCTCTCTTGTGACGCTTCACGGGTAAGAATTACAGGTATTTTGGCTAATTCGCTCTAATCCATACTGGGTAAGTATTTTGGGAAAGATACCAAATGGACTCTATATTTTCGATCTGTGTTTTGGGCTGGGGTTGGGGCTGTGGCTGGGACTTGGGCTGTGGCTGGGGTTGGGGCTGTTGCTGTGACTGTGGTTGTGACTCTGGCTGTGGATATGGCTATTGTCTTTGGTTTGGGAATTTGGTATCTGGCTAAAGAAAAAACATATTCGCGATGGGTGCGATTCTTGTCGATATTAGCTTTTCCTTGGTTTTGTTGGTTTCCCATTGTATTTGGGTTTACCTCTTTTGCCCTGTATCATCGCCTATCTTGGGAATGGCAATCAATATCCCTATTTTGGCTAGTTATCTTCGGATTTTGTACTGTCCTTTGGGTGCGAGGTAAAAAATTAGAAGAAAAAGCCCGCAACCCCCTCAGAGGCATTTTAGATGGCTACATTCCGCACTTCAGAAGGAGGTTCAAGTTATTGAAATAGTTTCAAAAGCCAACAAAAAAACTCAGTTGTATGGTACGGAGTTAATCGTAGCTGATAGATGGTTCCCCAGTAGCAAAATCTGTTCCAATTGTGGATACAAAAAAGAGTCTCTATCTTTATCCGACTCACCGAATTTCCCGGTACTATCGGGTATTTGCGATCGCATCTAGAGCCAAATTCAGTTTCAGCAGGTTAACCCCCGGTTCGCCGAAAATGCCGAGAAAGCGATCATCGGTGTTTTTGGTAACGAGGATCTCCACTTGATTTGGCGGTAATCCCCGCACCCGCGCCACCCGCTCGATCTGCGCTCTGGCAGCCTCTGGGGTGATATGAGGATCGAGACTGGAACCGGAGGTATATACTAGATCCGCAGTGGGTTTAATTGTCGCTTTCTCTAATCGGGGAATCTCCCCCTCTATAGCTTTTGCCGGATCGGGATCGGGTTTTCCTTTAATGCGATCGATCAACACGGGGTTACTGGGAGCTAGGTTACTCGCTCCCGAAATTCCGGTTTGCAGGACTTTGTTAGGATCGTTTTTCGGATCGGCCGTACTGTAGGCGGTGGTACTCGGACGACTATTGAAATAGCGATCGCTGGTGAAAGGTTGCCCAATTAGAGCCGAACCCACCACTTGACCTTGATTATTGGTGATCAAACTCCCGTTCGCTTGCCAGGGAAAAAGAATTTGACCGATGGCGATCATCGAGAAAGGATAGATCAGCGCAGTGATCACCCAGAGAACTAGGGTAGAACGGATGGCTTTAGCTGCCTCGCGTGCAAAACTCATAATTAAAACCTCTCTGGTATAAAGATGACCAAGAACAGATAGATAAATAAAGCAAAGGCGACTAATCCTAAAAGGGTTAACGCGGAAGCTTGCCACCTATCGATAGTGCTTCCCGTAGAAGCTTGAACGATGGAGGAGAAAAGAATTGTCAGACAGAAATTTAAGAAAATATACCAGAAAAATCGGTATTTTCTAGGGGCTGCTTTCATAAGAATTAGAGTTTTTTGGAGATTTGTTTTTGCCAGTAAATCAAGAAAATAGCTGTAGTTGTCGATAGGTTGTCTTGTTCCCCTTTTTCAATTCATAGTTAAGAATACATTGGCCCACATATCTGGACAAATTAACAGGAACAGCATTGCCAATCATTTGTTCTAGATTAGATTTTGTTCCTGTAAAAATAAAGTCTTTAGGAAAAGTTTGAATATAGCTTCGCTCCCTCGTTGTTAGCGGTCTTAGTTTTTCCTTGAGATGACAAGCATCACCGGGATGTTGTCGATAGGTTTTGGGAACTGGTCGATTTACTCCTCGAATAGTAGGGCTAGGTTCATAAATACTGAATATCGCCCTTCTTTGATAGCTTCTAGGATGTCTATAATAGTATTCTATGTCTAATTCTTTGCCCATATAGTCAAATACAGTCAGAGGTTTACTTGATAGATTTTCATTGATTTCATCGATTAAAAAATCATCTTCTTCCTTCATTTTACCGATCAGAAAATATCTTTTTCTAGTTTGAGGAACTCCGCAGTAACAAGAATTAATAACTTTTCCAGTTAAACCATAACCATGTTTTTTTAAAATTTGTTTTGCTTGAGTGAGTATTTTACTTTTCTCAATTCTGTCCACATTTTCCATAACAAACCATTGCGGACTTACTCTAGTGACAATTTCAGCGAATGTGAGCGTTAGATTCGCTCGTCCTAAACCCTCGTCTCTCTTACCCGCACTGGAAAAGTCTTGACAGGGAGGGCTGCCGACAATAATCTCAGGATTATATTGAGCAAATATTTCTTGGCTAGATTCTCTAGATAAATCGACATTAAATATCGGATGACTAAAGTTATTTCTATAGACATCTATAGCAGGTATCCAGTTATCAAATGCGGCCACAATAGTAAACCCCGCTTTCTGGAAACCTAAAGATAAACCACCACAACCAGCGAATAAATCGATTGTGATCATTTTGCTCCCTCCTCTAAATTGACTCTCGAAAGCGTAAAATAAATTATCGGAATCGGGAGCTAAACCGTATAACTCTTGTGTACTTAACTCCGCAGGTTGAATTTTTAAATTTTCATCGAGTTTCAGATATACATTTTTCAGTCCTTTCCAATCCAAGTAAGCGCACAAAGAAGCTGGAAATGAGGAATTAAATTGATTTTTACCCCATGTTTCTTTTTGGTTAAAATCCCGATTCGAGTGCTTCAATCCGAATAAACTAGGCTTAAATATTGCAGATTTTCCCATTACCTCAACCCGATCGCTGAAATTATCTCATCAATAATCTTAATAGCAATAAACGGCGCAATCATGCCTCCCACCCCGTAGATGAGGATATTGCGCCGCAATAGTTGGTCGGCAGTAAGGGGGCGAAATTGAACGCCTTGAAGTGCCAGAGGAATCAAAACAGGGATAATCAGGGCATTGTAGATCAGGGCCGAGACGATCGCCGATTGAGCGCTTTTCAAACCCATGATATTTAAAGCACCGATCCCAGCAGCGGCGAAAATCGTCGGGATAATAGCGAAATACTTAGCGATATCGTTAGCTACCGAAAACGTGGTCAGGGCGCCTCGGGTAATTAATAACTGTTTGCCGATGGTGACTAAATCGATCAGCTTGGTCGGGTCAGAATCCAGATCCACCATATTGGCCGCCTCCTTCGCCGCTTGGGTTCCGGAGTTCATCGCCACACCGACATTAGCCTGGGCCAGTGCCGGTGCGTCGTTGGTTCCGTCTCCCGTCATGGCAACTAACTTGCCCTTGGCTTGCTCGCGACGGATCACCTCGATCTTATCTTCCGGGGTGGCCTCGGCGATAAAATCATCCACCCCCGCCTCCGCCGCGATCACCGCCGCCGTGATCTGGTTGTCGCCGGTGAGCATGATCGTTCTCACACCCATGCGCCGTAATTGGTCGAAACGCTCTTTTAATCCCGGCTTCACGATGTCCTTGAGATAGATCACCCCGTAGATATCGTTACCCCGACAGACGGCGAGGGGAGTTCCCCCCAAACGGGAAACCCTTTCCTGTGCCTGATCGAGGGTCTCGGGAACGGAACCACCGCGGGAACGGACGAAACCTTTAATCGCGTCTACGGCTCCCTTACGGTATTCCTCGCCGTCCATATCGGTGCCGCTCATGCGGGTACGAGCGGAGAATTCGATTCCCTCGCCGGGTTGGCCATCGATGGAGAGGTTCGCGCCCAAATTCCGGGCTAAGGCAACGATCGAGCGTCCTTCCGGGGTTTCGTCGAAAAGGCTGGCCGCTAGACAGATGCGGGCTAATTCCTCGAGGTTATGACCGTTCACGGGGATAAATTCGTCAGCCAGTCGGTTTCCGAGGGTAATCGTTCCCGTTTTGTCGAGAAGGAGGGTATTGACGTCGCCGCAGGCTTCCACGGCGCGCCCAGAGGTGGCGATGACGTTAAACTGAGCCACACGATCCATGCCGGCGATGCCGATCGCGCTCAATAAACCGCCGATCGTCGTGGGAATGAGGGCGACGAGGAGGGAGATCAAGATGGCGATACTGGAACCGGCCCGAAAGGTATCCGCAACCGCCGGCCCGAGACTCGTTTCCAGGAAACCGGCGATATAGTTCCCGATCGGCGGAATCGTGGCGACGACAATTAAAAAGACTTGGGTTAACACGGCCAGAAGTACCGTCAGCGCGATCTCGTTGGGGGTTTTCGTGCGCTCGGCCCCTTCCACAAGGGAGATCATGCGATCGATAAAACCCCGGCCGGGATCTTGAGCGATCCGCACCGTCAACTCGTCCGAGAGAAGCCTGGTGCCGCCGGTGACGGAACTGGCGATGTCGGTTCCGGGTTGTTTGAGGACGGGGGCCGATTCTCCGGTGATCGCCGATTCATCCACCGAACCGATTCCCTCGATCACTTCCCCGTCGGCGGGAATCACGTCCCCGGCCACCAGTTTTACCCGATCGCCCCGACCCAAGGCCGTGGAACTGACCGACTCGATCGAGCCGTCGGCAAGGATTTTCCGGGCCATCGTGTCGCTGCGGGTGGAGCGCAGGGCATCGGCCTGGGCTTTTCCCCGTCCCTCGGCGACCGCCTCGGCGAAGTTGGCGAACAGCACCGTGAAGAAGAGGATGAGGGTGATGATGCCGTTAAGTAGCCGTTGTTGTCCCCTATCCCCGGCGATTCTGCCGAATAGATGCGGGTCGATCGTGACCAGGGCCGTGACGATCGTTCCTAACCAGACCACGAACAGGACCGGGTTACGCACGGCGATGCGCGGGTCGAGTTTGAGGAAGGACTGCTGGATCGCGCGTTGATAGAGACCTGTCCGGTTTACCTTGGGGGTGTGGCGGCGGTCGTCCCGGCGACCTCTCGGCACTCGCAAAGGGCGAGAGGATTTAGAATTTCCTTTGTTCATTCTCATAAATTATCTAAACTCCTAGCCGATCATCCGGGTGATTTGAAAGGCTTCCGCGATCGGCCCGAGGGCTAATATCGGCAAGAAAGTGAGCGCACCGAGAATTAAAATCACCCCCGCCGTCACGCTGGTAAAGAGTCCGGTATCGGTGCGGAGGGTTCCGGTGGTGGCGGGAACTGGTTGTTTGCGGGACATCCCATCGGCTAACAAGAGCAGGGCGGCGCTCGGTATATACCGTCCGGCGAGTAAACTCAAGGAGGCGCTCAGATTCCACCAGAGAGCGGTAATCGTCGGTTTCGCCCCAGCCGCAATCGCGATCGGCCCGGGTTGGGAATCCCCCAGTCCCTCGAATCCCGACCCGTTATTGGCGGCGGCGGAAGCGTACTCGTAGATAACTTGAGATAATCCGTGAAAGCCGGGGTTACTGATGCCCTGAAAGTCGGGAAAGGCAAGGGCGATCGCTCCGGGGATGAGGATGGCGATCGGGTGAACCAGCAGAATTAAAAAACTCGCTAACACCACTTCCCGTTTCTCGATTTTGCGCCCGAGGAATTCGGGGGTTCGCCCCACCATTAGCCCGGTGACGAATACCGCCAGGATCAGATAGGCAAACAGGTAGGCGGTGCCGGTTCCCTGGCCGCCGAAGACTATTTGCAGGAACAGATTCGAGAGGGTGGCGAAGCCGCCGTTCGGCATCAAGGAATCGTGCATGGCGATCACCGCACCGCACATGGTGGCCGTGGTAGTTACCGCGTACAGGGCCGATTGCGCCCAACCGAAGCGCACTTCTTTGCCCTCGAAGTTAACCGCTCGCTCCACCCCTAGCAGGGAGTTAACCGCCTGGTTGCCGTTATATTCCCCGATCGCTGTGATGATCGTAAAGCCGATGAAGATACCTAGGGGAATTAGATAGATTAACCGAGCTTGCTTGAGATTATCGGCGAAAACCCCGTAGGTATAGATTAGGGAGGTGGGAATCGAGAGAATCGCTACCAACTGCACCAGATTGACGAATCCGTTCGGGTTTTCAAAGGGGTGGGCCGAGTTGCTGGCAAAAAAGCCGCCGCCGTTTTCTCCCAATTCCTTAATAATCTCGAAGTGGGCCACCGGACCGCGGGCGATCGCCTGACTCAGGTTGGGGTTTTCTAGCGTCGGCAAGATCGCCGGGCCCGCGAGGGTTTCCGGGACTCCGGCGATGATCAGGGCAATTGCCCCCACGATCGAGATCGGTAAGAGGATACGAGTGATCGCTCGGATCAGATCCACGTAGAAATTGCCCAACGGTCGCCCCGTCAGTCCCCGAATAAAGGCAATCCCCACCGCTAGACCGGTTCCGGCCGAGGTGAACATCTGGTAGCCGAGACCCCAGATCTGACTCCCGTAGCTGAGGGTGGTTTCTCCGGAATAATGCTGTTGGTCGCTGTTGGTGATAAAGGAGATGGCAGTATGTAGCGTGGTGTCCCAAGTGGGGGCGGGGATTCCGGTCGGGTTGAGGGGAAGGAATCCTTGGCCGGCAATCAGGGAAAAAACCAGAATTGCCATGACCGCGTTACTGTAGAGAACGGCGCGGACGTACTGCCAGCCGGTCATATTCTCTTTCCCTTTCACCCCGACGAAGGTGTAAAGAAGACTCTCGGTTCGATCGCACAGTGGGTCGAGTAAGGTTCTCCGTTCCATGAACACCCTAGCCATATACCGCCCGAAAAAGGGGGTGATTGCCACGATTATCAGGATCGTGAGCGCGATTTGAATCCATCCTTGCAACATGGTTCGATCAACTCCAAAAAAAGGCCCGTGGAGGCTCGATCAACGATCAACCGGGAAAATCACCGGTTCGCTGTCTCGAAACCGCTTGCTGAAAACCTAGTTTGTCTAATCATTAGCGATCATTAACAAATGGTTGACATCCTCACCGCCGTAAAACGGACGGCGATTCCCAAACCTCACGATTTGGGTTTCTGCTTCTTTCCCGAAGGATTTTTCGCACCTGCCTTAACAGATTTACTCTGTTCTGGTCTTATGGTCGCTCTACAGACTGACACCGCAAGCCCTG
>NZ_JADBSA010000245.1:0-6369 GCF_020246945.1 Microcystis sp. M113S1
TGGTCAACTACCTAATTTTCAGGGAAAAAGTACCTGAATTTTCCCCCTGATCACTCCCATGCCTGGTACTTTTTGATTGACAAAAAGTCTAAAAGTCTTACCCAACAAGGTTTTTAGATTTATTCAGCAGACCCTAAGTAGTTGGACAAAAATAAAGTTAACTGTGGGGTAAGGAGTCGGTCGTCAGGAGACGGGAGACGGAATACACGCTAAGATACAAATAATAAACTTGAGAGAAGCACTTGATTAAATATGACTCTAACTGACGTTGAAGTAAATCCCTCGACTCCAGAAGATTTTTTAGATTCTGAAACATTAGTACAGGTCGATTTAATGCAGCAAAAGATTCAACAATATTTACAAACCCTATCAGTAGAAAATTTAAAGATGATTCTAGAATTTGCCGCTTATTTGTCAGATAAAGAAAGTGAAAAGGCAACGCAAGAAATTAGAGCAATCCCGAATATTATGGAACATTTGAAAGAAGCTGAAATGGATTTACAATCAGGTTGCCTCATTGATTGGGAAAGCTGAGATGACTTATAAAGTCCGTTTGACAGCTAAAGCAAATAAAGTTTATTCTGAAGCGGATCCAATCTTAAAAAAGAAGATTGCTAAGTGTTTAAAACTCCTTCAAGAAACACCGAAAAATCACCCTCAAATTAAAGCATTAAAGGGAGAATTTGCTGGGAAGTATCGCTTCCGCGTTGGAGACTATCGGGTTATCTATACAGTTGATGATAGTCAGTCTCAAGTTATCGTCTTGCTGATTGAACATCGCAGTCAAGCTTACCGCCAATAAATAGGGTTTGCTGAAAAAGTTTATTGTTGAAGTCAGTCAGGAAGCGGGAGTTTCAGGCTTTGTTGTCCTCTTTTTGCACTAATTTGTGTTCTACAAAAGTGGTAATGCAAGGTTTTTGAGGCTCCCAATCCTCATAGTGTTAATATTCGCTAATCTCATCTAATTGGAAAGGCAAGATTTGAGAAAAAAAGTAGAAGTTAAGGAACGCGGAGCATTCGTTCTTCGATTTCTTGCCAGACGGTAGGGGAAATATTAACAGCCACTTTTTGGCAACTTAGTATTAATTCATTAACGTATAGATAATTTTGAAATATAATCCAGTCAGGTCTTCTCCAAGAAGAGAACCCAATTGGACTTTGCTTATAAAAATCTAGAATTATTTTTTCATCTGCTGAGATTTGATCAAATTCTAATTGTCCTAGTATTTTTTTTATAATTGAACTAATCAATGCAAAAATATGTGTTACTGTTTTTTCACTTGGCATTTGTTCACTGATTAACCAATATCGATAATGATTGTGATACAAAACATCAATACCAACATATTCTTGACTTAATTTATCTAATTCCTGAAGGAAAGGTTCGTCAAATTGTGGAGTACAATCTATGTAATTATTATACATATCTGACTGTATTCTATTATAGCGTTTGGTAAAATTAATCCCTGTATTTAATCTGTCAAAAAGAATGATTGAGCGTTTTGCAGAGGGTTTAACCGATTCTTTTAATTCACCAGTTGCTTGCTCTACCCAAACAAGAAATTTAGATAATTCGGCATTCTTCGCATATTTCTGGGCTTCTTTCTCCATTGCTAATAACAATTTATCGGCTTTCCCTCGCATCAAACCCGCCACTAACAAAAAGACCTCTTGCCAACGAGTTTCTGTTACATAATTCTTAACTGCTTCTTCAATCAAATCATTGTCATAGATATACTGAGCCGTGAGGTATTCCTGAAGGGTTAAATGAGAAAAAGAATAGACATATCTCGCCCGCTCTACTAAAATTCCCTGTTCAATTTCAATGGTTTTTAATACTTTTTCGCCGTCCAGATGTTGCGGAGCATTGAAGTTTTGTTTAAGGTGATCTTTAATTTGCTTAACAATTTCTCGTTTTTCTAGAAAAAGTTTATCTGCTACAAAATTCTGATAAGCAATTTCAGATAGCAAAATTTCTTCTTGCTCAATACTGAGATTTTCATAAACTAAACCGCGATTAGGTAAACGTTTTTCGGCTGACCATTTTTCCAATAAAATTCGTAACGCATCTTGATAAAGGCGACTGCGATTTGTGGGAAACGATTGATTTTCATCATAAACCAAACACAAAAAAGTCAACAATAACGGTGTATGGGCTAACTCTTTTGCACTTTTATACTCCTCCTTTTGCAACAGTTCCCAACAATTTTTAGCTGTCTCATTTTTGCAATCTAATTCGGAACTAAACCAATGTTCAATAAAACTTTGAATTTGCTGATCATCAAATTCGACAATTTCAATATCGGTAAATCGTTGAAGATGAGTTCTAGCAGCAGTGCGACAGGAGAGAATAAAACGATTTTTATAATGCCTATCTACAAAATCTTTGATTTTCTCGATTACATTATTCACATTAGCTGTTGGCACTTCATCCAAACCATCTAATAAAATTAGTAATTCTCCTTTTTCTAGTTTATTGCTAATATTTTTTTCCACATTGGGAAAACCACAAATTTTAAACTCCTCTTCAATTAATGCCTGAATATTAATCTCGTTTTCTTTAAAGTTTTTCAACTCCAGTAAAACAGGTGTTAGAGAATGCTGATAACTGCCTTGATTTCCCTTGAGAGCTTCTAGCCCAACTTTTCGCAAAAATGTAGATTTACCAATGCCGGGATCACCAAGTACCATTAAATATTGTTTTTGATTAGCCCAGAGTAAACCATCTTCTTTACCATAATCCCTAAAGTTAAACCGTCGCTGCTTACTCTCACGATATTTATTTTCTAAATTTTCATCATAATAATCCCTGACTAAATTTCCCAAACATTTGACATTAATATAAATTGACTCCAAATCCATCGGCTTAGACATTTTTAAAACCTTAATCATGCCGTGCCGATCCCAGTAACGTTGAGTATATTCCCGCAAAAAAAGATACTTTCCCTCTTTGATAAGCTGCCCGACATCTTTATTCAATAACTCATTTTTATTAATACCCTCCCACCCCGATTTAATCATTTGGCCAATAAAATTATTAGTCAATGCCGTTACAATGGTTGTTTCAATTCCTGTCATAACTTAACCCCTGTAAATCCTCTGAAGCTTAGTATAAGCCAGAAAGCGGGTTTCTCAACAACCCAGAAAGCGGGTTTCTCATCAACCCAGAAACCCACTTTCTTTAAGAAAGCGGGTTTCTAATCCTTAAGCCGCTAAACTGGGAATAGCTGCTTGTCCTTGGCTCTCATTTCTCAGATTGTCAAATAATGCAAATTTATCTTGACTATAGTGCTACTACCCCCACTCATCCCCAAGTGATCGAGCGGGTTGCCACTATTCTCCAGCATCATTGGGGCAACCCCTCCAGTTTACACACTTGGGGACAGGATACGGCGACAGTCATCGAAATGGCCAGAGAACAGGTAGCAGGGTTAATTAATGCCAATTCAGACCAGATTATCTTCACTTCTGGCGGTACGGCTATCAAGCTAAAATTGATCAGCCCCCCCGGTAAACCGCCCAAGGCTGGTTCTAATGTTAAACCGAGGCCAAATCAGGACAAGGAGAAAAAATAAAAATTCTTGGGTGGGAAATGTGGCCGCATCTCATAATCCACTGATTATCTATTCCCCCTTTTGCCTGTTCCCTGTTCCCTATTCTAACTGATAACTGATCACCGATTACTGATAACTGAATATGGCTTATTCTCGCATTAAAAAACTAGCAAATTATCTACGTCCCCATTGGCAAATAGTAACTGGGGGGGTAGTTGCTCTGCTTATTGTTAATCTTTTGGGTGTTTATATACCGCTTTTAATCCGGGATAGCATCGATGATCTGAGTAAATCCTTTGACTTTCAAAAAATCATTTATTATCTGATTTTAATTGTCGCTTTAGCCTCGATTATGTGGTTTATCCGCATGATTTCCAGAGTATTGTTATTCGGGATCGGTCGTCAGGTAGAGTTCGAGCTTAAACAAAAAATCTTTCAGCATTTATTAACCCTTGAACCTGCCTATTTTTCTCGGCAAACTTCAGGAGATTTAATCAACCGTGCCACTAGCGATGTGGATAATATCCGTCGTCTGGTGGGTTTTGCTTTGCTCAGTTTGGCTAATACTTTTTTTGCCTATGGGTTAACTTTGCCTGTAATGTTAGCGATTCATATTCCCCTTTCAATCGCCGCTATTTCTGTCTATCCTTTGATGTTAATTGCGGTGCAGTTATTTAGTGGTCGTCTGCAGCGGCAACAGAAAAAAGTACAAGAAAAACTCTCGCATCTGAGCGATTTAATTCAAGAGGACATGAGTGGTATTACTCTGATTAAAATTTATGCCCAAGAAGGTAACGAGCGCCGAGCATTTAAGCAAAGAAATCGCGAATTATTACAGGCTAATTTAGATTTAGTCCAGACTCGTAATTTTCTTTTTCCCCTGATTGAAGCTTTGGCCTATGTCAGTTTATTGGCATTGCTTGCTCTCGGTACTAGACAAATTATAGCGGGTAATATCACCATTGGGGACTTTATTGCTCTGTTAATTTTGGCAGAAAGATTAGTTTTTCCCACTGCTTTATTAGGTTTCACTATTACTGCCTACCAACAGGGAGAAGTGAGTATAGATCGCCTGGAAACTATCCTATTAGCCGAGGCTAAAATTAAAGACAATGCCGATTGTATTCACTTAAAAAATATTCAAGGAAAAATTACCGCCAAAGCCTTGACTTTTTTCTATCCTGATGCTAAGGAACCCGCCTTAAAATCTCTTTCTTTTACCATTAATCCGGGGGAAACGGTAGCGGTCGTCGGTGCGATCAGATCGGGAAAATCTACCCTTGCTAACGCTATTCCCCGTCTTTTGAATATTGCCGAGGGACAGTTATTTATTGATAATCAAGATGTCACTCAAATTGCCCTTGAAGAGCTGCGAAAAGCGATCGCTTATGTTCCCCAAGAAAGTTTTTTATTTAGTACCACCATTGAAGATAATATCCGTTATGGCGATCCGCTGCTGAATTTTTCGGCAGTGGAATCGGCGGCCAAACAAGCGAGAATTCAGGAGGAAATCGAGAATTTCCCGCAAAAATACGGAACTTTAGTGGGAGAACGTGGGATTACTCTTTCCGGTGGTCAACGTCAACGGGCCTCTTTAGCGCGCGCTTTAGCCATCCAAGCACCGATTTTAATCCTTGATGATGCCCTATCTAGCGTCGATAATCAAACGGCTACAGCTATTTTGGAAAATATCAGCCAAGAAAGCCAAAAAACCGTGATTTTTATCTCCCATCAATTATCGGCCGCTGCCACTGCCGATCGCATTTTTGTCATGGATCGCGGAGAAATTGTCCAGATAGGAAACCACGAGGAGTTAATCGCAGTCCCCGGAGTCTATCAAAATCTCTGGCAACAGCAGCAGTTAGAGTCTAAGGTTTTACAGTAGCTGATAAAACAGGGAATCTGCCAGTTATTGCCAGTGAGTAGGAGAATTTAAGAATGATTTAATGGCTATTTTGTCGATTTAATGGCAGCAAAAGCCAATAATCTCACTCAACACTTTATAAAAATTTCTAACCAATTTTTGTGTTATCTTGATTTCTCGTGGCACAGGTAATGTGCTAAAAACCGAATAGAAGTCCACTTGAACCGAGAAATTCATGCTTAAAAATCTGAGTAAAACCGCTCTTTTAGCCACTGCTACCCTGCTCGGTGTCCCTAGCGTCTTAATTCAGCCGACAATTGCCCAAATGCCTACTCTAGGAGATGGTATCATCTGTACAGCAACTGGCAAAACCGCCCAAGGAGTAAAACTATATGTTTATACTTCTGAAATTGATGACGACTCAATCAACAAAAAAGAACCGGTGACACTGACAATGGTTTCCCCGGTTAGTGATGTGGTGGAAGGGCAAATTTTGGTAGTTAACAAAGACGATAACACCGTGACGATTGATAATTTTGCTGCCGCAACTCCCCCGGAAATGCAGCCAATAGGATTAGCTGTCACTACCTATCAAGGTAGAAATACTTTTAGCGGAAAAAGTCAAGCAGGAACACCGGTTAGTTTTACCCTAGAAAACAATCTTCGCACCATTAAAGTTAAGCATGGTGGTGATTCTTTCACGGGAGTCTGTCACTAAAATTACCCTAAGAGCGGTTAACAGTTTTGTTAGTCCTCTTTAACTTGAGCATCTCAAAAGCTGGATGTTATATTAATCCAGCTTTTTTAATTATAATTAGGGTCTGCTGAATAAATCTAAAAACCTTGTTGGGTAAGACTTTTAGACTTTTTGTCAATCAAAAAGTACCAGGCATGGGAGTGATCAGGGGGAAAATTCAGGTACTTTTTCCCTGAAAATTAGGTAGTTGACCA
>NZ_JADBSA010000246.1:0-13547 GCF_020246945.1 Microcystis sp. M113S1
AAATTAAGTCTGTGGGGGGTGGGGTGGGTTCCCAGAAGTCCTCGAAATCTTCTTCTATCAGTGCCGGAGAGGTGGCAGTTTCGTCGCTTTTGGCAATCGTCATTTTTTCGGCCTCTCTAGGTGGGAGTATCCATGTTTTTGACTCTCGATCGATTTTATGATAACTTTTTTGCCAACTTGATCATCTTTGCTCAAAAATATTATTGATGAATAAGCAAAAATTTTTTAACTCGTCGCAGTCTTATTAGCAGCGTTTGCGCCGAAGTGCCGGGGCTTGAGATAATCAGATAGCTATTATCTCAAAAACTATCACCATGACGATCGATCCGCAACAACTCATCGAACTAGCTCTCAAATCGGGAGCGGTGGCAGCCGAAGTTTATCAATCTTCATCCCTTTCCCATCCCGTTTTTTTTGAGGCTAATCGTCTCAAACAGCTAGAAAGCTCCGAATCCGTGGGAACTGCCTTAAGATTATGGCGCGAGGGTTGTCCAGGGTTAGCGGTGGGTTATGGTGATGTGGAACCTGAAATTTTAGTAGAAACGGCGTTAAATTTATCCTATCTCAATGCTCCGGAAGAAATCGAATTTTCGTCACCACGACGGGCAATCTATGACCCGATTGGGCAAGATGTAGCGGTAGAATCTTTAATCGATATGGGTAATCAAATGATTGGCAAAATTCGCCAAGCCTACCCTGAGGTTATTTGTAGTGGTGAATGGGAATGTGAACGGGAAATCACCCGTTTAGTTAATTCTCAGGGTTTATATTGTCAATATACTGATACATCTTTGAGTTATTATCTGGGGATTGAATGGGTGCGGGGGGAGGATTTTCTAGCGGTTTATGATGGGGAATATACTCGCAGTACACCTCATCTCGAAACGGTAATTAAACAGTTATTGCAGCGACTACAATGGGCAGCAAATAATGTGGATAGTCCCACGGGGAAATTACCAATTTTATTGACCGCTAATGCAGTTACCCTGTTATGGGGTACGGTGGCGATGGCTTTAAATGGGAAACATCTCTTAGAAAAGTCCTCGCCCTGGAGTGATAAAATCGGTCAATTGGTGATGTCAGAAAAGTTGACTTTATCCCAACAACCCAACCGAGAACCCTATAGTTGTCCCTTTGATGATGAGGGAACTCCCACCAAATTTTTATCTTTAATTGAGGGAGGTAGAGTTAAGGAATTCTATAGCGATCTTACCACGGCCAGATTATTAAAAACTCCTCCGACGGGAAACGGTTTTCGTCCTGGTTTAGGCGTTTATCCTCTGCCAGATTTAGTTAATTTAATCGTTGCACCGGGAGAGGGAACTTTAGAGGATTTAATCTCGCAAATAGATGAAGGCTTAGTTATCGACCAAATTTTAGGTCATGGGGCCGATATTTCAGGCGATTTTTCTGTCAATATCGATCTGGGTTATCGCATAGAAAAGGGCAAAATTACCGGACGAGTTAAAGATACAATGGTGACGGGAAATGTTTATACAGCTTTGCAGAATTTAATCGCTTTGGCATCTGATAATCAATGGAATGGCTCCTGTTATACTCCCTCGCTAATTGTTGATAGTTTATCGGTGGTGGGGTAAAAATGTTATCAGTTATCAGTTATCAGTTATCAGTTATCAGTTCACCGACTACTTTTTGGGGTTAATTTTTTTGGGCTTTATTTGACCTGAAAAGAGGGGGGTCGCAGGCAGGCACGGATTCCCATTATATAAGAAATTATCTGTCAAGTCGCGGAGTTTTGTCAAGCTTTTTTGGAAAAAAAATTTAACCGACACTCAAGGGGAGAAAATTGTCGGCAGAGATATTATTTAATCTCCCCTTTGAGTCGGTATTTTTTAGCCCGGCATTAACGCTTTAGTTGCCGAGGCACCAAGGCGATTTAATTGCCGATTAATTTGCCATCCGAGGAGGGTTAAACCCAACCACTGACTGAAAATTGCCAAAGCGAAAGAGGGAAGTGTAGCGTATTGAGTAGCGGCAATGGGAAGAAAAGTAAAAAACCATAAAAGCGGAGATTGACTGGGATTAACTCGCAAGACAGCGAAACAGAGGAAGGGGAAAATAATCAAAATGCCGATGCTACTGGCTGCCAGCAAAGCGCGTTTATTTGTGCTGGCTAACATCAATAATTGGGCGATAGCGGCATAGACTAAAATCATGTTCATTGCCAAGAGAAACCCGGCTGCAGTGGCTAGTTTATATTGATGGAGAGGGGCGATAAAAATAGCGGGAAGGATCAATAAAATGGCAATGGCGACGTTAATAGCCATGGCTAGGGTAGAAGGGCTTTTTTCGCCAAAGATTACAGCTTTCCCCAGACTAATGCCCGTTTTTCCTTGCAGATGACGATAGCGCGCCCAATCTTGGATAGTTTGACGAGGGGGAGTGAGGGCAAAAAGGATTAACAAGCCAAAAATCGCCACAAAAACGCTAAGAATCGCAAAATTATCGAAAATATAGCTCGTTTCCAGAGTTTGGAAGACAAAACCCAGGCTAATAGCGCTAAAACAACCCATCATCCAGTAACTTTGGGGTTTACTAACAAGAGTAGCGAGGGGATTATGGAAGCGACGCTGGATAATTCTGGTTAACCCGTAGGTGCAGAGGGCAAAATTGAGCAAAATTAAACTAATACCCGTTGTAACCGATTGCCAGAGAGATTGACCGTACCAACGAAGGTCGAAGACTTGTGGGATTCCTAGATAGCGTACCGCATCGGGGGGGAGAAAGGTAGATTTAACTAGATAGGGAAGGACAAAACTAGGATTAAAGAGAATTAACCAATCAAAGGGGGTACGGGAGCTATGGCCCGATAAAGTAAAAATAGTGCTATAAAACACAAAGATTAAGACTGTCGCGCTGCCTAACCAGGGTTGAAATCCCCCTAACCATGGCGTGGCTAAAGCGAAACTAAGGGCTGCATGATAGAAAAAGGCACAACTAGCGATTAGAACCCCGTAGAAGGCTAAAATTAGGGATAAGGGAATACCTGCTGATAAACCCGCCCCCAAGTGAAAGGGTAAAGCGAGAAGACAGACGAGATAGAGGAGAATGGGAACCCCGAAAATTTTGCCGATAAAAATCGTTTTGGCGGGTTGGGGACTCAGACGGATAAAATTAAGTGTACCCCGGCGTTCTTCCCCGGAAAGATCGGCGATTAATTGATAGGTTCCCACCACTAAAAGAGCGAAAATACCGGTAATACTCAGAAAAGTGAAGATATCTAACCACCATAACCGGGAGATAATCATCCATTCACCATTTAAGTCTTGGATACAGTATTTAAGCCCACTATAGGGATAATAGTCGTTGTTTTTGGGGGGATTAGCGGTACAGTAACGACTAAATCCCGTCCCTACCGGCAAGAGATTTTGATAGTACAAGTAAACTAATAATTGACCAACGAGGGAGATAACCGAGGCGATCGAGATATTTTTCGGGGTTAATCTTCCTTGCCATTCTCGCATAATTTGCGGGTTGGTTTCCGTAAGGCGATCGATTATTGTCGCTATCATATTTTTGTCCTCTCTACAGCCGTTATCAGGAGCTAATCCTAGATTAACCCGGCAACTTGTCGATCGGTTCGGGGATGAAGAAATCCATCGAGATGCGGCTAAAATCTGAGTTCGGGAATCAAAAGAGGAAAAGTGCCAGACCAGTGAGCTTCTGTTTTACACTAGAATTTGGCCGCCTGAATCTAGATCTATGCCCACTCTGACCCTCAATTTTCCCCTAACTGCCGTTGTCGGCCAAGAAGCGATTAAATTAGCCCTACTCTTAGCTGCCGTGGATCCCGCTCTAGGGGGTGTGGTAATTGCCGGTCGTCGGGGAACCGCCAAATCAGTCATGGCGCGAGCGATAGATTGCCTACTGCCACCGATCGAAATTATCGCGGGTAATGTCTTTAATTGTGATCCCAATAATCCCGACGAATGGGACGATCGCACCAAAGAAGAATATAGCAGTGGAGAAGTCGCCACGGAAGTTATCCGGGCCCCTTTTGTGCAGATTCCCCTAGGAGTGACCGAGGATCGTTTATTGGGTTCCGTCGATGTGGAAGAATCGGTGAAACAGGGGGAACCAGTCTTTCAACCCGGTTTATTAGCCAGCGCCCATCGGGGAATTCTCTACGTCGATGAAATTAATCTACTTGATGACCAAATTGCTAACCAATTACTAACAGTTTTAAGCGAAGGGCGCAACCAAATTGAACGGGAAGGCATCAGTTTTCAACATCCCTGTAAACCAATCCTGATCGCTACTTATAACCCAGAAGAAGGGGATTTACGAACCCATTTATTAGATAGAATTGCCATTGCTCTTTCCGCCGATGGTGTCCTCAGTTTAGACCAACGAGTAACCGCCGTCAATCAGGCGATCGAGTATGCTGTTTCTCCCACCGCTTTTATCGCCCAATATGCCCAAGAAATCGATGATCTAAAAACCGAAATTATCTTGGCGAGGGAATGGTTAAAAGAGGTAAAAATTAAACCAGAACAAATTAGTTATCTAGTGGAGGAAGCGGTGCGCGGTAGGGTGGAAGGTCATCGCGCCGAGATTTTTGCCGTGAGAGTAGCCAAGGCCGCCGCTGCTTTAGAAGGTCGGGATTTAGTCAGTGCCGATGACTTAAAAAGAGCCGTCGAATTAGTTATTGTACCTCGATCGCTGATTACGCCACCACCCCCAGAACAGGAACAACAACAACCACCGCCACCACCGCCACCACCGGAACCGCCCCAAGACGAAAACCAGCAGGAACAGGAAGAAAAAGAGGAGGAGAAAGAGGAAGAAAAAGAACCGGAACAGCCGGATAATTTGCCGGAAGAATTTGTTTTCGACCCGGAAGGGGTTTTACTGGATCCCAGTGTGCTGTATTTCGCCCAGATGGCCCAGCGTCAGGGGAAATCGGGGGCGCGTAACCTGATTTTCTCGGAAGATAGAGGACGTTATATTAAGCCGATGTTACCCCGGGGCAAGGTGAAAAGAGTCGCCGTCGATGCCACTCTCCGGGCGGCCGCCCCCTATCAAAAAGCCCGTCGCTTAAGGAATCCTGAACGTCGTGTGATTATAGAAGAAGGGGATCTGCGCTCAAAACGGTTGGCCCGTAAGGCCGGTTCTTTAATTGTCTTTGTCGTCGATGCCTCCGGTTCCATGGCGCTCAATCGGATGCAGTCGGCCAAAGGTGCGGTTATGCGTCTGTTAACGGAAGCTTACGAAAATCGCGACCAGATTGCGCTGATTCCTTTCCGGGGCGAGCGAGCAGATGTACTATTGCCGCCGACCAAATCGATTACCCTAGCGAAAAAACGTCTAGAAACCCTGCCCTGTGGCGGCGGTTCCCCCTTAGCCCACGGTTTAACCCAAGCGGTTCATGTGGGGATGAATGCCCGTTTATCGGGGGATATCGGTCAAGTGGTGATTGTGGCGATTACCGACGGTAGAAGTAATATTCCTTTGGCGAAATCTTTAGGCGAACCGATTCCGGAGGGGGAAAAACCGGATATTAAGGCAGAACTGCTCGATATTGCCGCTAAAATTCGCTCTTTAGGCATTAAACTGCTGGTCATCGATACGGAGAAAAAATTCGTCTCCACTGGTTTTGCCAAAGAATTAGCCCTAAAAGCCGGGGGTAAATATTATCATCTACCCCGGGCCACGGAACAAGCGATCGCATCTATGGCGCGAGGGGCAATTGCGGGACTGTAGCTGGGGTTTGCGGCAAAAAGTTTTTCGGTGGTGGCAGGGTGTGGGGTGTTAGCCTCAACTCCAATCCCCGCTTGGGATTTACTTCGACCAAGCCCAAAATCGCTGAAACCCAGATATATCAAGGAAAATCATAAATCGAGGTTAACCCTTTGTCCCGTAATGTGCTGACCGAAAACGCATAAGTCCCACTAACGGAAGATTTTTGATTTTTGCAGGAGAGCTAATATTGAGATGTACTCCTAAAAATTAGTTATTGAATCGAATTTTGCTGATTTTCTCTTCTTTTCCCGGTCTGGTGTGAGAGAATCTAGAAAAACTTAACAATAATCAGCAATAAGCGAGAGATATACTACAAACAAACATTAGTAAGTTTTAATTAAGAGAACTATGAGCTTTCGATTTGGCAAAATCTTGATAGCAGGGGTATTGGCGGTACTTTTGCTAGTAACTTCCTGTGCTAAAGCTCCCTCACAATTTGACCAAGCGCAACAAGAAAGTACCGCTCGCGGGGCGGCGGCAGTGGTGAAAGAATCCACCTCTGGCGGCAGTTTTAATCGGTTTTTCCCGCCTTCTGGGGGAGGATACGAGCGCGTCTATACCCAGGAGAAAAAAGGCTTTGCTGAGGCAAAACTGAAGCAAGATGGCAAAGTTCTGGCTATGTTAGCCATATCTGACATCAGCAATAATCCCGCGGCGGCCAATAAATTCCAAGACAGTCAAACCACAATTAAAGGTTTTCCCTCTGTCGAACAGGGTGCAACCGCCACCGCCGTTTTAGTCAATAATCGCTATCAAGTCAAGGTTTTATCGCGGGATGCCGATTTTTCCGCCAGCAATCGCCAAGCTTGGTTAGCTAAGTTCGATTTAGATGGTCTAGCAAAATTAAAGTAAGGAGACATCCGTGAGTAAGCCAATTTTTGAACTGGTGGACGAATTACCGACTAATAATCTCACCGTCAAAGTTCTCAAAACCCTTGATTATGTCGTGCCGGGGCAGTGGGATAACCTAGTCGGGTTTAAAAATACGATTATCAAAGTCACCGGCGAAACCGACGAAAGCATGATCCAACAGATTGGCGATCGAGCCGTTTGGTTGTTTAATGATAAATCCCAGGGCTATCAACGGGCGCTTTGGCTCTACCAAACCATCGACAGCGCCGATAATGCCCTAGCCGCCGCCTCTCTTGCTAATGCCGTCGGTGGTAAAATTCCCCTCATGGGCGGTTTAATCGAAAAATTAACCCCTGCCCCCGAAAAAGCGCAAACCATCGATCTAACCTTGAAATTAGTGACAGAATTAGTCGCTTTTTGTCAAATTAATGGCATTCCGGGGGATAGTATCGATGATTTCGTCACTTCTCTGGCAGATTATAGCGGCGAATCCCTGATGCGGATGGCGGCGTTAGTTTGTTTGGATGGTTTAATTCCCCTGGGGGGCAGTTTTATCCGGAAAGTGGAATCGAGCCTCAGCATTCTCAGCCCGGAAGAATTAGAATCTAACTCCACTTTCGGCAGTATTAAAGAATTGATTCCGGGGGGAAATACTGCCAGAAAATTAGACTTTATCGGTCAAAGTTTCGACTCCACTAAAGGTTGGATGAGTAGTTTTGTCAGCGATCGCAGTTTGAGCCAGCAGGGATTATTGAGCAAAATTCAGGGATTTATCGACTTTTCTGCTGATAAATTGGTATATGTTGGGGCATTCCTCGATATGACGACTAATTACTATGAACATACTGGCATTCAAACCCTGGCTCGTCGTTTAATCGAAAGAGCCGTGGCGGAAATTTAAGTGGCACCGGAGGCAGGGATGGACAGACCGATACCAAATCCGTTTTTAATAGCATGATTAAGTCCCAATTCAACTTTAAAAACCCAGTTATGGATTGTTTCCCCCTGCTCCGGCACTCACCCACTTTCCTATACCTTTTCCACGGGATTTAGTATAATATCCCCTCCTTAGCCCCTCAAGGTCATGAATCAGGCACAACTTATCCATGCCGCTAAACAGCAAGATGCAGCCGCTATTATTGCTCTACTTAACCAAAGTCTCTTAACCACAAAAATAGAGGTTGTTGAAGCCACCCCGCAAGAAAATGTCCTGACTCTAAAAGTTCAATCCAAAAATATACCCAATCAACACAAGTTATTACCTTTTTTGTCGGCAGAAATCAAAAGCTTGGGCATCGATGGATTAGAACAAGTGATCGTTTACGGTATGACCGAGGCATCCGATATCCCCGCTTGGCAAGAATCGATAACCCTGAGTCAAGATGATTTAATCGTCAATCGTGTCACTAAATTAAACTCTTTGCCGACAATAACCGAAGAAATCGCCGAAAATGACCGAGAAGATGCCCCAGAAGCTTTGGAAGACTCTGAAACAACCGAAGAAAAAGCCCTAGAGACACCGGAGGAGTTCACTGAAGCTGCTGAGAATATTGTGGCGACTGGTGAGCGATTTTCCCTATCTCATCGGAGACACTCCTCTTTTCCCCTCAGTATAATTTTGTCTTACCTAGCGATCGGTTTTGGTGCTGGAATTATTATAGGTGCTTACTTTGGCTATCAAAAAGCAGTGAGTGATACTAAATCCGTTGAGCATAGGCTACTTATGAGGACAGGCACTCATTCAATGGGCAATGGGCAATAGGCAATAGGGGGAATAAATAGGGTCTGCTGAAAAAGTTTTTCGGTGGGTGTGGGGTGTGGGGTGTGGGGTTTTACCAGTTTTGAGATGGCCAATTACCTAATTTTCAGGGAAAAAGTGCCTAAATTTCCCCCCGATCACTGCCATATCCAGTACTTTTTGATTGACAAAAGGTCTAAAAGTCTTACCCAACAAGGTTTTTAGCTTTATTCAGCAAACCATAAATAATCATTCTTTAATAACCGGATTTAGTGTGAAATGCCCGCACAACCCGGAGCGCTCGAACAACCCCGATAAATTTTTCTGTCCCCAACCTGATATGATCGAAATTGGCGATCTTACGATTAAGACCAATGCAAAATTTTCCTATCTCTAAACCCCAATGATTTAGGGCTTTTTTTCTTGGGAATTTGTCGGTAAGGACAGCAGCAACAGTTTATTTTTTATCTTTAGCCACACATATCTAACCGCTCATGTCTATTGAAGAAGCCTTGAAACTCCTAAAAGAATATGGATGTATTCAACTAAAAATTGCCCAATCCTCTGAAGAAGAAGAAGCTCTAAGACAGGCAATTTTATTAGTTAACCAAGGTTCGGAATCAATTAATTTAGGTATCTGCGCCGATAACAATGAAGAGGGTTTTAAAGCCCTGAAAAGTTATCTACAAGCCCTGGGATACCCCTTACCTAATAGTCTCCCAGAAGACCCCCCAGAACAGGGAGCGGTGTATATTAAATACAATACCCGAAGACAAGCTTCCTATCTCGATTCCTATACGGGAACCTATCGCGGTGTCCTGGTTTCTTGTCAGTCAGAAAATGATCAATTAGTCGGTACTTATGGTCACTTTCCCCTCGATTTATTCTCTTAAGAGGCATAGTTTTTGGGTTATTTAAGCGATTAACCATCAGCCGGACAGTGATTACTGTTTACAAATAAGAGGCAAAAAGCTCCCCACTCCTGTCCACTGAATTCTCTTTCCTGACTCTTGTTAACTTTTTACCTGAAAAAAATATGTATTTGTTAATTCCAGCAGCGGGAATGGGTAAACGCATGGGCAGCGATCGCAATAAGTTACTGCTCACCCTGCACGGAAAACCGCTCCTCGCTTGGACTTTGCTGGCTGCCATGCAATCCCGGGCAATTATCTGGATTGGGATTATGGCACAACCAGAAGACTTTGAGGATATCCGAGAAATTATCACCGCCATAAATGCCCTTAAACCGGTGCAAATCATCCAAGGAGGCGAAACCAGACAAAAATCGGTTTATAATGGCTTACAATCCCTACCAGAGGGGGCCCAGACGGTTTTAATTCACGATGGGGCGCGCTGTTTGGCCACTCCCGAATTATTCGATCGCTGTGCCGCCGCTTTAGCCACTTGTCAGGGTTTCATTGCGGCGATTCCGGTGAAAGATACGATTAAAATTGTCGATAGCAAGGGCTGGATTGAGGATACACCGGATCGCTCGCGGTTGTGGGCGGCCCAAACGCCCCAGGGTTTTCAGGTAAAATTATTAAAAGAATGTCATGAACAGGGCCGAAAATTAGCTTGGGAAGTCACCGACGATGCCGCCTTATTAGAAAAATGTGGTTTTCCCGTCAAAATTGTCGTCGGTGAAGAAACTAACTTAAAAATTACTACTCCGGGGGATCTGGCCATTGCCGAATATATTTTAAGTCAACGTTTATAATTTTTCATCTACTTTAACCCCATCGCGTTTAATAATACGAGCGGGAATACCCACCACCACACAATTAGCTGGAACATCTTTGACTACCACTGAATTTGCGCCCACGGTGACATTATCGCCGATGGTAATGTTTCCTAAGACTTTAGCGCCAGCGGTAATCCTGACATTATTGCCAATTTTGGGGCGACCGCTTTTATCTTTATACCCAATTGTTACCTGTTGATTAATCCAACAGTTATCGCCCAAATCCGCCATAACAATCGTACTAAAACCGTGTTGAATAAATAATCCTTTGCCAATCGAACAGGAAGAATCTAGAAATAAATAGGAACTTTCTCGATAGAAAAACCTAAGAATATACATAAAAAAACGGCTGAATGAACCACCTTGAAAAAGACGACAATAATATAAATTTCTAAATTCTTTTGCCTCCAGACACAGAGCTAACAATTGTAACCAATCTGCTCTTTTTTCCCGGCCTAATAACTCTACCCAACGCCGCACATCACCTAAGATAAGCTCCCGATTATTAGCTACCTGAAAAGCAATGATTAAGGGTGAGAGCCAAAGAATACCCACATAGAAAAATAATTTTCGGAAGAAACTTTTCATCGTTGGTCTAAAATAAGGGTTCTTCGGTTTGTCTTATGCAACGGACAGGATTATAAGAGATGAAACCGTTATAAAGAAAGACATTTGGCGATTTTTGTCAATTGTTTTCGATCTAGAGCTAACCAATCAATTAAATCTCTTGCCAGATAAGGATTTAGTCGATTTATGCCACCCTATCGAACCAGAACAAGTAACGAAGAACCGCTTTGTTGCTATTGATTATAGTATGATTGTAGGGAATAGTTCAACCGTCCCCCGTTTATTGGTCTCCAACGATGTCAACTATCTTGCAGTTCTTTCCCGAAGTATCCGTGATCGTGCCAGTTTATAACGGAGAGAAAGATCTACCCCCTCTAATTGATTGTTTAGCCAAACAGAGCTATCCCCGTCAATTAGTTGAATATATTTTAGTTGATAATAATAGTAGCGATCGCACGGCAGAATTATTAGGAAAGGCAGCACAAGAACAGAGGGGACTGAAACTGATCATTTTAAGCGAAAATCACATACAAAGCTCCTACGCTGCTCGCAACAAAGGGATCAAAAGCTCTCGTTATCCTTTTCTGGCCTTTACCGATGCCGATTGTCGTCCCGCACCGCAATGGTTGACAGAATTGATCCAACCCTTTAAAGATCCTAACATCGGTCTGGTAGCGGGTGAAATTGCTGCGTTAACTGGTTCCACTTGGTTGGAAAATTATGCGGAACGTCGTCACTTTATGTCACCAAAATTTCTTTTAGAACATTCTTTTTGTCCCTACGGTCAAACTGCTAACCTCGCTATTCGTCGAGAAGCTTTTCAAAAAGTTGGTTTATTTCGTCCTTATTTAACTACCGGTGGTGATGCCGATATCTGTTGGCGTATTCAACAACAAACCGACTGGCAATTAACCTACGCACCAGAGGCAATTATTTACCATCGTCATCGTTCTACCTTAGAAGACTTAAGAGGTCAATTAAAACGTTACGGGCGCTCGAATCGCTATCTTCACGAATTGTATGGTGTCGAATTGATGCGACCTTTAACCAGTCAAGAGTTATTTTTTACTCTCGGTCGTTGGTTATTTAAAGAGCTACCAAAAAATACTCTCAAGTTACTGTTTGGTAAAGCAGATTTAGTAGATTTATTGGCTACTCCCCTCGATTTAATTCAGTTTCAGTCCCGCAGCCAAGGACAAGCCACGGCTAAATTACCCGAAAAAGCTAAAGAAATCGAATGGCTTTAATTCAGTTATCAGTGACCAGTGATCAGTTATCAGATATGAGTTTTCAGTTCACTGATTACTGATTACTGATTACTGTTTACTGATCAAGGTTTCCTCTATGGTTTCTCCCTGAGTAAAACATCCTGGAAGATGCTTAATTTCTGATACATATCCCCCCTGATCATCAGGATAAATTGTTATCGGATATTTTAGTCCCAAATAAAACTCTAATGATTCAAGCTTAGTTGTATTACTTGTCTTCATATTTTTTACCTCTTTAAATTTAGCAAATAGGATCAATATATTTTGAATAAATACCCAGAAAACATCAGGAAGGGAATCAGCTTTAAACCTTTTCGGTCAACTATCCATTCCCCTATTCAGGCGATCCAGGCTTCAAAGTGGGGGACAAAATAGGGTAAGGTAAAAAAGCTGTGCCGATAACCGAGACTATGAGCGTTGAATGGCAATCCGTCAAAACCTACGAGGATATTCTTTACCATAAATGGGGGGGAATCGCCAAAATCACTATAAATCGCCCCCATAAGCGTAATGCCTTCCGTCCGAAGACAGTTTTTGAGCTTTACGACGCTTTCTGTGATGCTCGCGAGGATGCGCGCATTGGGGTGGTATTGCTCACGGGTGCAGGTCCCCACAGCGACGGCAAATATGCTTTTTGTTCCGGTGGCGATCAGACGGTGCGCGGTCAGGCGGGTTATATTGGCGATGATGGCGTACCCCGGCTCAATGTGCTGGATTTACAGAAATTAATTCGCTCCATCCCCAAGGTAGTTATCGCGCTGGTGGCAGGTTATGCGGTCGGGGGGGGTCATGTTTTGCACTTGGTTTGTGATTTAACCTTAGCAGCGGATAACGCCATTTTTGGCCAGACCGGTCCGAAAGTGGGCAGTTTTGACGGCGGTTTTGGCTCTAGTTATCTGGCCCGGGTGGTCGGTCAGAAAAAAGCTCGCGAGATTTGGTTTCTCTGTCGGCAGTATAACGCCCAACAAGCTTTAGCAATGGGTTTGGTTAACCATGTGGTCCCGGTGGAGGAATTAGAGCAGGAAGGGGTTAAATGGTCCTTAGAAATTCTCGAAAAAAGTCCCTTGGCGATTCGCTGCCTAAAATCGGCTTTTAATGCTGATTGTGATGGTCAAGCGGGTTTACAGGAGTTAGCGGGTAATGCCACTTTACTCTACTATATGACCGCCGAAGGAGCCGAAGGTAAACAGGCTTTCCTAGAAAAACGTCCCCCCGATTTTAGTCAATATCCTTGGCTACCCTAATCAGTTATCGGTGAACAGTAAACAGTGGGAAGAAAGCAGAAAACTGCCAGATAATACTGCTCACTTAATACTCCCTACTCCTACTGATCACTGATCAGCTATGCTAGTTTAGAGAGAGTAGTTAGGTTCGGTAGCAGCATTGGTTTCAAACAGAAGTGGTTTTTCCCTGATGGCCTTGACTGGGTTGTGTCCGATCTCCTTCTCGAAATGGCTGTGATATTGGGAGACAATCCTTGACATCCTCACCGCCGTAAACGGACGGTGATTCCCAAACCTCACGATTTAGGTTTCTGCTTCTTTCCCTTGCGGGGTTCCGCACCTGCCTTAACAGATTTACTCTGTTCTGGTCTTATGATCGCTCTACAGACTGACAC
>NZ_JADBSA010000247.1:0-8576 GCF_020246945.1 Microcystis sp. M113S1
AGAGCATCGGATTGTCAAGATTTTGTAAACACCGAAGCTCTTACATTGAGCCTGTCGAAATGTCGTGCTTTGCTGTTTTATACTGGTCGGGGTTTCATCCCGTCGCGCTCAAGCGAGGGTCTTCACCCCGACATTCAAGATCAGCAATTCTCATTTCAAAAAGTAACAATTTATACAGACAGAAACAGAGATTTAACAGGCGGCAAAATTGCGATCGCCAATCAGTGTTGGACGGGTGTAATTTCAGCTATTCAGTCATTATGAGGGTTATGACATTTTTGGTGGGGGTGCTAAAATCTGCTTCTAGCATCAAAATGAGAATTGCTGATTCAAGATAAATCAGTTACAATTCTTGCAAATTAACTTCGTCTGTGAGGAAAGCTGGAAGTGTTGTCAAAAAAAGCCAAAAGAAACAACCAGATGAGACAGATATTTTCTGGAGGAATTTTCATCACATCCTGTTTGGGGACAGCCATACTTTGCGATGGGGTGAAGGCCCTTCCTTCTCCCTTAGACATTGACGCTGCTTCTATTCGGGTATCCCAGGAAAAAATTATCATTAATTCCCCCGTGGAATTAGAGAGGAGAGAAAGAGTTCTGACAACCAATTCCTTCTTGACAACAGAGGGATTAGCCGATAGTAATCTGCCCTCACCCTTAGAAAATAAACTAGAGAAATCTTCCCTCGATACTTTAGCAACAGAAAAGACCAGGACAATTTCAACCCTAGAAGAATGGAAGGGGAATCTAGGGACAATGCAAGCGAGTCAGCTTTTACCAGCAGGAGATAATAACTCGCCAGAAGTCGAAAAATGGCAAGCACAGGCATCTACCCCCGTTGATCCCAATATTTCCCCCGAATTGCAGCGTTTACGTCAAGATTTCCTGATTGAGGAACCGCGAACCCTTTCTGCGAAACTGGCGGAATTTGTGGTTGCCCCTGCTGCCAGTATTTCTACTCCCATCGGTTTTGGAGCGAATTTTGGGCAGATTTTCGGTGGTTTCGGTTTCCAGTCGAGAACCCGTTTTACCAATCAAGCAGATGGTGGGTTAGCTCTAGGGGTCGGTTTAGGAGAACCCCAGAAAATTGTCGGTTTAGATGTAACTCTGGCGATTTTGAGCCTTTTTGGTGATAATGCTGGACGGGGCAGTTTTAGCTTTAAAATTCACCGTTCTCTGCCAGAAGGTTTTGCTGTGGCCCTAGGATTTGAAAACGCCATTCGCTGGGGTGAGACAGATGCCGGTAGCAGTATCTACGGGGTGGTAAGCAAATTTTTTCAGTTAACAGAAACAACGAAAGAACCCTTTAGCCAATTGACGCTCTCCTTGGGTGTTGGTGGTGGTCGTTTTCGCTCGGAAGGAGCCATCGAAGATGGGGTAAATTCCCTCGGTGTCTTTGCTAGTGCGGGTTTACGAATTGTTGAACCGGTCTCGGCCATTGTCGAATGGTCGGGTCAAGATTTAAACGCAGGTATTTCCCTGATTCCCTTCCCGAAAGTCCCCTTGACGGTTAACCTTGCGGGTGCTGATTTAACAGGTAATGCCGGGGACGGCGCTCGCTTCGTCATGAGTATCGGCTACAATTACTTTTTCCCCCGTTAGTCAGTTTTTACAGTATTAATTTAGCTTTTTGAATGAGGATAAAGACCATGTTGATGAAATGGTTGACTAATTGGCAAGTTTCCCTAGTGGCAGCGGTTTTGCTGACCAATTCCCTAGTCTCTCCCGGTATGGCACAAACCGGCAACCAATCCGATGCCACCGGACCAATTCTTTCCACCGGTGATTTTGCTGGTCAAACTTTCCCCACCACCACGACGGTAACGGGATTTCAGGGGGGAGAACCGGCTCAAATCGCTGTTAATCAGGCGGCCGCTTCTGTGAACACTCAGTTAGCTGATAATAATTTAACCTCCCCCACGGGTACGCCGATTCCCCCAGCCGTTCAGCAATCGATACTGAGCATCTTAACAGGAGATGCTCAGGCGGGTAATAATATCAATGCTGTCATTGCCGCTCTTTACGCAGTCCCCGGCGCACCGCCATTAAATGTTATTGAAGACTTATTAGCCCTCTTAGAGAGACTGACCAAGGATAAGAAGGTAGTTCCAGCTAAATTGCTGGCGGCGGTGCAGGCCTATAATGTGATGATTTTAGCCAGTAACGAAGAGTTTCTCCGTAATCCTCCCGCAGAACTACGAGCAATTCAAGCATCCTTAGCTAAATTGGTGGAAGCCACTATTAGCTAACCGCATTTTCCCTACTGACTTCACCATAGTCTCCTTGGATTAGAGGGCTGTGGTGAAGGCTCCACGGTGGGCGCGGTAGTTGGTTGTGGGGGGGTTACAGGAGGGGTATTTCTTCCCCCTAAGGATTGTTGGAGCTTGTCTCGCAGTTTTTTGGCAGTATCGGAGTTAGGATTAATTTTGAGAGCTTGTTCGTAGGCAGCGAGCGCCTCTTGGGGGCGTTCCCAGTAGGTCAAGACCAGACCTTTACCGTACCAAGCTTGATAGATTTGAGAATCGAGTTGCAAGGCTTTTTCATAGGCGGCATAGGCGAGGGCTAATTGTCCTAACCGCCACATTTTATTACCTTGATTAAGCCAGTTTAGGGGATTAGTATCGTTCTTATTGGGAACTTCAAAAGCCTTGTATAATTCATCCCCAATTTCTTGGAAAGATAAGGCATTGGGGGGCGAATTTTCGACATTTATCTGCCCTTGAATGCCAGACTGGGGTGCTAATGTCAAAAAAGTAGTGATGGGAATAGCGAGACTAAAGCCAATTGGCACGGGAACCTTTTCGATTTTTTCGGCTTCATTTTGTCCGTGAACCGCAATGACTCGTCCATTGATATCTAACACTGGACCGCCACTCATGCCCCCATAGGTGACACTGGTATAAACTATCTCATACCCCAACTCCGGGGGAAATATTTTCAGCAAGGGTGTAATGTCCTTGGGCAGCACTTTCCCCACATTGAACAATCGTTTCCGCTTGCCGATAAATTTCGGGTCAGGCCATCCAGAAGCAAAAATAAATTGTTCGTCAGCTACTTGATAGTTACCCAAGGTCGCTAATTGATAATTTTGGTCGCTCTGAAACTGCACGAGAGCTAGATCTACTCCGGGTAGTTTTTTGATGCTATTGTAATCGAGCGGATATTGCTTGCCATCCCAGGTAATAATTTTTAGTTGGTCGTAATAGAACTTGCAGGCATCTCTAGCATCTTTACAGATTACATGACTGGCAGTAAGAACAGTGTAAACCCTTCCTTCTTTGGCAATAATTGATCCAGAGCCATTAGAAGTAATTTTCCCATTCGCCCCCTCTTCTTCTGAGGGGATTAAAACGGTAATCTTTTCAGCAGTTTTTTCTACCTGCTCAGGTGTTGATGCCTTAGCAATCTGAGGAGAAATCACAAACACCGCTATACTAACTAGGGCGGCGGAAATTTTCAAGAAATTGTTGCTCATTCTGGTTTAAAAATACAGTTGAGTGGAATTTACCAGAGGGGTGTGCGAGCGGGATTCTTTTCTCTTGGGGTTGACGGGGATGGAGAAGAAAAATCTTCCGAGAAAGTGGGTTCTCTATGGGTGGGAAGCGATGGGGGTGAAACTGAGGGACGTTGCCGACTGGAAGCAGATAGAGAAGATGACCCCGATTGTAAAAAAGTCCCGATAGGAATCGCCCAACTTAATCGACTCATTTGTTCCCACAGTGCCGGTGAAGTCACTGTTCCATCGGCAAAAACGTAGGATTTACCCCAGAGAGGATAAGCATGAATCCCGTTAATACCAATAACTTTACCTTGCCGATTCAGCAGCGGTCCGCCACTCATGCCATTTTTAATCTTATTGGTGTAGCCGATTTGGTAGCCTCCCGAAAAGGATTTATCACTCAAAAGCGACACTTTACCCAGGGTGAAGGTAAATCCCTCTTCTGTCGGGCGATCGCCATCGTAGGGAAAACCAGCGGCGAAAACTTGATCTCCGATAGCGAGATCATCAACATTAGCCAAATCAGCAATAGAATAAACTTGGCTACTGCGAAAAGAAACTAAGCCTAAATCATAATCATTCAAGCGAACTGTTCTGACCAACTCCCCCCGATGTATCTTGCCGTCAGGGGTTTGTATTTGCCAACCCTGAGAGCGATACCGCCCTAAAACATGGTCATTAGTGAGGACTTTGTAGGAAGCACCCTGTTTTTCGACTAAAATGCCCGAACCCCAGCCTTGCCCTGATAACACCTTAACGGTAATTGCTCTGGCTAACTGACGCAGCTGTTGTTCTGAAAGTTGTTGAGAGCTATGGGCATTGGCCTGGTTAGGTTCCAGAGCGGGAGCATAGCTTTGGACAGCAAGCAAAGGTGTGGACAGTCCCAATAATAAACCGCCCGCACCAGCCAAAATTCTTTTTATAGGCCGACTCACTTGATCACTACGCTCCCATCTATAGAACTAGAAAAGTTTACCAAACAGAACCGCCTGATGGTTTTTGGGGCGATTGTTCGGGAGAAGTCGCCGGTGCTGGAGAAGAGGACGAACCGGTAGCCAGATTTGTTTCTACGGGAACGCTTTCTAGGAATTTGTTGAAATGGACAGTGGCAGAATCCGATGAGCTTTCAAACAAAGGATTGCTGCTGGATCCTTCCCGGATGTCAAATAGCTGTTGGATTTTCTCGGTTGCGTTTTCCCCGCTCTTGAGGGTAAATAATAGGTTACTGCTATTTGCCCGTTCTCGTCCATTACTAGGGGAATAGATTACCGGCAGACCATTGAGATAGCCAGTGGTAATAATATCAATTCCGCCTGGTCGAGTGTAAAGGGTATTGAATCGTCTAGTTACTTCTAGACACCGTTGCTGGGGAGTGTAACCGGAACCGCTAGAATAACGAGAAACCCAACGAATAACAGCTTTGCGTTCATCAGGTCCGACTTTGGCATAGGTTGTGGGAACTCCTACATAGGGGCCTGTCACTGGTAAAAGACACTCGAATCTGGTTTGAGCTTGGCTCGGTGATTGTAAGGTCAAGGCAGCTCCTACACCAATCAGAGCAATAGTCAGAGTTTTTGTCAAAGTTTGTAGTTTCATTGTTCTTGTCTTAATCCGGCAAAGTGACTCTATTATACACTTCAAGGGTAGCTTTTGTTTTTCCGTAAAATAAACAAAAGCAAGGCCTTTGCAACAATTCTTATTTTTTTGGATTACCCTTTCTTCAAACTCCTTTAAGAGAGCAATCAGATGAGTTCCTTTACCCCAAAGCAGACCAAACTTCTAACTTACTGACCACGCGACGAATCACCTCATCGGTAAACTCACTCATGGTCATTTGTCCCCCTAAATCGGGGGTTTTTTTGCCCTCGTGAATAGTTTCAAAGACACTTTCATAAATCGCCCGAGAAGCCTTGCGCGCTTCGCTAGTTTCGATATAACCTAACAAAGCTGCCGAGGCTAAAATCATCGCCATGGGATTAGCAATATTTTTGCCCTCTAAAGCGGGGGCTGTGCCGTGGGGAGCTTCTGCCATAATAGTTTTAACCGCTAAAGTCTCCTCATCAAATCCCAAAACTAAACTTTCGGCCCCGGCAATACTGCCATAGAGTTGCAAGACAAAATCCGATAATAAATCGCCATCGCGATTAAGGGCCGGAATCACCAAAGCTTCGCCGTCGGTTTGTAAAAGTAGAGCAAAAGTTGCATCAATTAACAGGGGTTGATAACGTACTTCCGGATGTCTTTGGGCTGCCGCGTCTAATTCCTCTTTAAACATTCCTTCGTAGGTGGCACTGACGGTGAATTTTGGGCCGCCAAATACCCGCGCCCCGGTTTTTTTGGCTTGTTGAAAGGTAAACTCGGCCACAGCGCGACTGGTAGCCCTAGAAATGCGCGAGGTGCGATAGGCAATTTCATCGCCGGTGGCCGTGGTTTCTCGCCATTCTTTGGCCCCGTAGGCATCGTCAACGGCCATGCGGACAATGGCAATGGGAGAATAAACGCCCCCAATTGGACGAATACCGGGGATACGGCGACCGATGCGGAGAATTACCTGAGAATTCATTGCTTCTCTTAAAATAGCGTTGGGACTGCCCACATCTCCTTTGATTTCTGGGGTAATAGTAGCAGCTTTCAGGGCTAATCCGGTTTTGAGAGTCGCTTCGGCGGCCTCATAAACCACTTGATTGTTACTCTGGCGACGCTGGGCTAAACTAAGATCAAAATCGGCAAAGTTAAGCGGTTGACGAATTATCGAGGGTTGCAATACTCTCAGGGCTTCTAGTAATAGTTCTTCTCCAGTTTGGTCGCCGTGCATGACCACAATGGTGGGGATATTTTCCGTCATAATTTTTGAGTTTTAATAAAAATTTTCAAGTATATGTTAATGCTTAATTGTCTGGTTAATTGGCTAAAAAAGATACTTTTTATCTTAATTAATTCTGTAATTTTATCAATCTTGCAGAAAAAAATATATAATCAATATTATGCCCGATCGCTAATTTAACTTAGTCAATCGGGCAGTGGTGAGAATTAATTAACCCAAGATTTAGAAAGCTTGTTCAACTTCGGCAATTTCGGGAATCATTTCCCGGAGACGACGTTCGATGCCCATTTTCAGGGTTACGGTGGAACTGGGACAGGAACCGCAAGCTCCTTGAAGACGCAGTCTGACGACTGGCCCGTCGATTTCGACTAATTCCACGTTACCACCATCGGACATCAGGTAGGGGCGCATTTCATCTAAGACTTGTTCGACGTTATTGGGGGTCAGTGTTAAAGACATAATCAGCCTCTGGTCAGAGATTTATTACAGTGTAGTTACCTCGATCCTAACGCTTTTTGGGCGGGAATAACCCTTAAGATTGTAAAAGCTGCAGATTGATAAAAGTGAATTCTGTGGTGGATTTTTCGCCCCCGGCGTCGATTGCATTAATCACTTGACAGGAGGGTAAATAATAATTACCGATTTTTTCGTAGGTTTCCTTAAAGTCACGTTTTCCCTTTAATTCATCGGTTTTGGCATTGCGGAAAATGGCATTATAGCGAATAGAAATATAACCTTCCCCCGTATCGAGACTTTCCTCGGTATTAATAGTAAAAGCCATCGGTCCCATGACTCGACTGACTTGACAGATTTCCTGGCCGCGGACTTTATAATTAGACCCCATAGCATCGCCGGTGACAAGAATTTCTACCGCACCGGTGGGATCATCTTCCCCGAAATTAAACTGGTTTTTGCCGTGGGAACCCTCAAAATTGCCTCTTTTACGGTGAGTGACAATATCGCGCATTTGATTATAGATACTTTCTTGCACTTTCTCGTCATCAATGCCCGTTACTTCCACAGTATAATCAGCATTAACTTGAATTTTGCCCGTATGGACTTCCTCTCCTTGGGTGAGGATAATATCAGCAGTGTAACCGGGAAATCCTTCATCCCAAGTATAACGGTTTTCGTAGGCGGAGCGGAAAATATCTCGGGCGTTCGTCGTGGCTACAGTCATAATTGCTTTACTTGTGTTGATAACTCTATTTATATCATTGTCCCTGATTTTTTCGCCTCTGGCCGAGATTTCTAGAAAACTAGATGAATTTCACAGCTTAAGGAAAAAGTCAGTTAGAATGGGACAATGACCCGTCCCCTGCTCGATTGCCATAAATCTAAATAAGCAAAAAATAAACATGAGCAGTTATGACAAAATTAAGTCCAAAAGTTAACGCAATTATTCGTTCTGGTGAACAACAAGGATATGTAGGTGAATGCGTGGAAATTTCGATTGTCACCCAGGGAAATACCTTAGACGAGGTGGTTAATAATCTCCAAGAAGCCATTTTACTGCATTTAGAGGGAGAAGATCCCAGGGAGTTCGGTCTAGTTGCCAAACCTTCTCTACAGATTACATTTGAGTTACAGCCAGAATATGCCTAAGCTGAAACAACTATCCGGCAAAGACATTATCAAAATTCTTGATCGATTTGGTTTTACTATTCACAGTCAACGAGGAAGTCACATAAAATTGCGTCGTGTCATCTCGGAGAGAAAGGAGACTTTAACGATTCCCAATCATCGGCAACTTGATCCCGGAACCTGTTACGCTATTTTTAGGCAAGCAAGTCAATATATTCCAGAATCAGAGCTTTATCTTTACTTCTATGACTTATAGAAAGTTAGGTAGTTGCCGGGGGCGCATCGCGATAGTATTTGATGATCAAAAATCGGGCTAAAATAGAAAAAACTCACCCTCAGCGACCAAGGCGATGGCAGCAGAAACGGCGAAAATCAAGCTTTATCGGAAAACCTATCAACTTCCCCGACTAAATCGCCCCGATTTATTAATTTTACAGGATCAGATTCAAGAAAGACAGCAACTGATTAAAACCGGAAAACGGGTTCGCAATACATGGCTAGGATTGAGGAAAAAAGAAGAACCCCTCGATTTCGAGGAAACCTTTCAAGAATTGGAAAGATTAGTCGGGGACTATAACCAGTTAATCAGATTTCTCACCGACCATAAAGATGAATACCGGCGGTTTTTCCTGTCACTCACCGAGGAAATCAAAGAGGCAGTGGCGGTTA
>NZ_JADBSA010000248.1:0-10690 GCF_020246945.1 Microcystis sp. M113S1
ATAAGAGAGCGCGATTAGAACCGATTACTGCCTATAAACTGGAAAGTATGGGTTTAATTCAGTTAAAAGGCGATCTAGCCCAGCCTAGCTGTCAATTATATCAGCTTTACTTCCGAGAAGAACAGACCGGCAGCGGTCTCTAGTAGATAATTAGACATCAATAAGCATCGGGTGCGATTAAAGATTGTTCAACTTGCTAAAGATTGTAGTTCGGAAGTGGCATAAACTCTAACGATTTTGTCTTGGCAGGCCGTGGCGATATAATTACCATCGGGACTAAAACAAACGGAATAGATTTTCTGGGGATGGGGAATAGAAATAATGGCTTTTCCTGCTTTTAAATCCCATAATTTTAAGCTTTTATCATCACTACCACTGGCTAATAGTTGATTATTAGGACTAACACTAACTGAATTGATATGATCACTATGTTCGCTGAGAGTTTTTACCTCTGTCCCTCTTTTAATATCCCAGATTTTAATGGTTTTGTCTTTGCTGCCACTGGCTAAAAATTTGTTATTACTGCCGAAATCTACCGATAAAATACCTCCAAACCAATCGGAATGACCTTTTAAGATAATACTGCTTTTTTCTCCCAGATTCCAAATAATTACCGCTTTGTCATTTTCGCCGCCACCACTGGCTAAAAGTTGACCATTTTGACTAAATTTAACTGTTAGTACTTTATCGCTATGACCCTGTAATGTGGACAGAATTTCTCCAGTTTTTACTGACCATATTTTCACCGTTTTATCTTCACTACCACTAGCAATAATTTCCCTATCGGGATGAACAGCTACTGCTGTAACTTTGTCTTGGTGTCCCGTTAAGGTAGAGATTAATTTTTTAGTTTCCAGTGACCAAATTCTTACGGTTTGATCATCACTTCCACTAACCAAAAATCCTTGACAGGGACTAAAAGCAACAGAATTGATTCTTTTATGTCTATGTCTTGGAAATATATCATCAATCTCCGAAACCTTTACTTGAGGTGGTTTTGAGAACATATCGTTAATTTGAGGTATAGCGATTCCACCCTTATTTCCAAATATATTGCCAATCCCCTCCTCTAGATATCCAAACATTTTATTGGTATCATCTTCAAAAACTTTATCAATTTTTTTAGTTAAAGAAAACTTCTGATTTTTTCTCCATTCCCAGATTAGAATATTACCATCATCTCCGGCACTAGCCAAAAATTTACCATCTTGGGAAAAAGTTAGACATTTAACCTCTCCTTCATGGCCTTCTAAGCATTTAAAAGATACTAAGCGATTAAACATAGTGAAAACATTAGTTAATCAAGATTTTTCGGCATTACCAGATATTAGTTTTTCTCTGGGGGACTACTTCATCCCTGAGATAACTTTTTCTGCTCACCACAAGCACGAGGAAGCCATTCTTCCGTCATTATAACTAATTATAGTGTTTTTCGTCAAGGAGATGCAGCTAATCTAAGGATAGGCAATTAAAATACGTCTTAGCTTAATAAGTACCCGTTGACAATCATAGTAATAGGGTGGGTGAGGGGACAATAAGCGAAAAAATTGCCCGATAAATTAAGTATTCGCCAGAACCTAGCCCAAAAAGGCTGCTATTTAGGGACGCTATAGGGTAAGATTAACTATTAGGGTGGAGTTTATTGCCGATTTTAATCTTGTCCTAACCGAGCAAAATTGACAATTGAATCTGTAATTTTAAAAATATCTATCCCGTCAATCTCATCTAACCGCAAATGCTCAAAATTTTAGTTGATGGTACACCGATAAGACAAAATCCTAGTGGAATTGGATTATATGCTTATCATCTGATTGCCGAATTAGCTAAATTACAAAACCAAGAAAACTTTTCCCTGTCCCTCTGTTTTCAACCATCGGTAAAAAACTGGCTGCGGGGTAATCTTTCTATACCCGAAAAACTGCAATCCTATCCAGAGGTTAAATGTTTACCAATTCCCGTCAGTCTTAGCAATATCTTAACTCGATTTCCTAATCCTCTAATCCCCTATCTAGAAAACTTTCTTGATTCTCCCGATATTCTCCACGGATTGGATCATGTGGTGTATCCTTGTGGTCAGAGTCGTAAAGTTATGACTATTCATGATGTTACTTTTATTAAATATCCTGAGTTTGTCACGGGGATTGTCAAAACCTACACCCAACGGATTAAACAATCTCTACAATGGACAGATTTAGTCATTGCTAACTCTGCAAGTACCAAACGAGATATTGTTGAATATTTAGATGTGAACCCAGAGAAAATTTTTGTTACTCCCCTCGCAAGTCGTTATTCTTCTCCCCTAAATCTTCCCTCATCTCTAACTATCACTAAACCCTATTTACTCTTTGTTAGTACCCTAGAACCCAGAAAAAATATTATTAATCTTATCGATGCTTTTAATTATCTCAAGGACAGGTATAAATTAGACCATAATCTGATTCTGATTGGCAAAAAAGGATGGAAGTATGAACCAATTTTCGATAAAATATCTCAGTCTCCCTTTCGAGATAGTATCCAACATCTTGATTATCTTTCCGATGACTTAGTTGCGGATTATTATCAAAAAGCCGATGTTTTTGTCTATCCTTCTTTTTACGAAGGTTTTGGATTACCGGTTTTAGAAGCGATGACTTTAGGTTGTCCGGTGGTAACTGCTAATACTGCATCCTTACCCGAAGTCACCGGAGATTCGGCAATATTAATTAATCCCGATAATCTCCTGGAAATTGCCGCGGCAATCTATCAGGTGATTAGTGATACCTCTCTCCGTCAAGACTTAATCACGAAAGGAAAAAAACAAGCGGCAAAATTCTCTTGGCAAAAAACCGCACAAGCTACTATAAAAGCTTATCGTTCTCTTTTATAATAAGTAAGTAGTTATAATTAAATTGAAGATAGATTTTGCCTCTGATCTCCCCTTAATCCCCCCTTGATAAGGGTGGTGCTGATCCCCCCTTAATCCCCCCTTGATAAGGGGGGTTTCTGACAACTTTTAACACCTACCTACTTAACTAGCTAATATCTATGAATAAAAATAAACAATTATTAATCAATCTCGCTTTTCTCGGTACTAAATATACTGGGTTGACTACCTATACTAAAAATCTCATTCCCCAATTAGCCAACTTAAATCCTACCCTAATCACTTCTAATAGTTACCCAGATTTTAACACCTATCCTGTCTCGGCAAACCTCACCCAAGAACAGGGAACCAAAGGCAATATTAAGCGCTTAATTTGGACAGAAACCCAACTCTATCAAACCTATCAACAATTGAAATCTTCCCTGCTATTTACCCCCATTCCCGAAGCACCTATTTATCGAAATTGCCGCTATATTGTCACAGTTCATGATTTAATTCCCCTGCGATTTCCGAAATTTTCTCCGCTAACTTTTTATAATAAATACTATTTACCCCAAGTTCTGAAAAAAGCTACACATATTATCGCTGTTTCCCAAGCAACTGCCTCGGATATTAATAAGTTTTTTAACATACCTCTTGACAAAATAACCGTGATTCTTTCTGGATATGATTCTCATAATTTTCGTCCTCTAAATCTGGCGACTCGTCCCTATTTTCTCTATCTTGGTCGTTATGATCCTCATAAAAATCTCGGTCGTTTAATTACTGCTTTTTCCCAAATCGACCCCGAATATCAATTATTAATTGTCGGTCAATTTGACTCGCGTTTTACCCCGGCTCTACAGCAACAGGTAGAAGCATTATCAATCTCTCAACGAGTGCAATTTTTAAACTATGTTTCCTATACAGAATTGCCGCAACTTTTAAACCAAGCAACTGCTTTAGTTTATCCCTCCCTTTGGGAAGGTTTTGGATTACCTGTACTAGAAGCGATCGCCTGTGGAACTCCTGTAATTACTTCTAATCTTTCTTCTCTCCCAGAAGTCACAGGAGATGCGGCAATTTTAATTAATCCCTATAGTATTGATGAGATAAGAGAGGCAATGCAGCAAATCGCTAAAAATAACCAATTGCGCTTAAATTTAAAATCTCTTAGTCACCGACGCGCCGAGCTTTTTAGTTGGGAAAAAACCGGACAAGAAACCGCCACAATTCTGCAAAGTTTTCTATAAAAATGGTGACAAAAAAAATTATCAATCATTGTAGCCATTCTTCGGGAATTTGAGCAACTTTTTCTTGACCAGTAGGTTGATGAATAGGTTTTCCTAAAGGACGAATTTTGAGATTTCCTTGAAAATAAGCGGCGATTCTTTCCTGGGCAATTTTCACATATTCTGCTTCTTTTTCACTCCCCATCCCTCGACGATTGTGCATAATACTAGCAATCAGAGAAGTTCCAACCCCAGCAAAAGGATCAAAAACCCAATCCCCCTCATTTGTCAAGGCTAAAACACATCTTTCTACTAATTCAATTGGATATTGACAAGGATGAATAGTTTTTTCTGGATGATTAGATTTAACGTTAGGAATATCCCACAGTAACTCATCCCAATCTTGTGCTAAAAACTCCCAAACATCGCTGGGATTTTTCCCTAAAGGATTACCAGAAGGTTTACCGATATTCTTGCCTTTAAAATGGCGCTTACCAGGGTATTTAGCGGGGATTCTCACCGGATCAAGATTAAAGGTATATTGATCGGTTTTTGTCAACCACAAAATAGTTTCATACCTGCCAGAAAATCTTTTAGAAGTATGTAATCCATGGCCAAAATGCCAGACAATTCTATTTCTTAAAAAGAAACCCATTTGTTTAAATAGCTGATAATAAAAAATATCTAAAGGATAAACTTCACCCTCTTGAACGAAATTTCCCACCTGCCAGCAAATACTGCCATTATCTTGCAAGATTCTAGACAGTTCTCGCAGAATTTTGGTTTGGGTTTCCAGATAAGTATCCAAAGAGATTTTTTTTTCGTAGTCTTTTCCTAAATTGTAGGGAGGAGAAGTAATAATCAAGCTCACAGAATTATCTGGTATAGTCTTGATAAAATTATTGGTATCTCCTTGATAAAGAATTATTTCAGCATCAGGTTGATAAAAGTCCCGCACTGATTTTGATTGAGAAAATAAGGGCAACTGATTCATAGACAATTTAGCAGAGAAGAGCCACTTTTAATTATATAATTTTCTGGACTAAAAATCGCAAAGATTTCGGGCTGTGTAAACTGGACGTTTTACAATCTACCACCGCAGTTATTCAGTAAGCCCCAAGTATTCTGATTTATAGTACAATTGGCATCTCCCCATTTTACACCCAATATTCAAGAGAGCCGTTTTTTTAACCAATTAATGTCATCTGTAGCCAGCAAAGATATAACAAAAATTCTACTTTTTTAGATAAAAATCGGGAAGAAATAGTCAGCATTGTTCCTATTCTTCCCTTAACTCAGATTAGCTTAAACCCGGAACGCACTCGCCTAATTCCACTGTAAAAGGTTGCCAAGGACGAGGATCGATTACTTTTGTTGGCAAAGCATGGGATGTTAATAATTCTTGAAAAGATTCGGGACTACCCCCAGCACTTAACACCGCCATCAATAAACCTTTAAACTCAATATCACCACCGGCAGCCGTAGAAATAATATATTGAGGCTGCAAGCGTTGACAGACTGCTAAAGCGCTTTCTTGTCCTTTGATTACCGGTCCGAGGAAAGGTATTTTTAAGTCAATCAAAGGAGTGATAATCACATCGATTTTACCCAAAGAATCGAGGGTAGGAGAGTGATATCCGTGGGGTTCGTAATAGATAGTTTGATTGGTCGCTAATTCCTTGATAATATAGCCATTTTCCACCAGAGTCGGCCCTACTGGAGAACCGGGGACAGCAGTAATTTTGATCGCATTGTCAAAGATATAACTAGAACCGTGGGTTAAAGGGATGGGATGGGTATAATTGAGGGATTTAACGACTTTTTCGGCATTCGGAGAAGCTACCACGGGAATTTGGCGATCGAGTACCTGTAAAGTAGGAGGATGAGCATGATCTTCTAAACCTTGGGAGAGAAGAATCAGATCGATATGTTCGGGAATGGCATGATTAGCGGTTTTTTTGCCCTCAAATAGCCAAGTTAAATTACCAAAAGTCAGGGAACCTACCAACCAAGGATCGAGAAGCAGGCGTTTTCCCCCGATTTCGATTAACCAAGAATTACTATCAAGCCAAGTTAACTGCATATAAGAGTAATGGGGATTTTCTTAATTTAATTTAACATTAGCATTAATTTTTCTGCGCTTGGGGGTTTTTAAGTCATCAGTGAATGCCATTTATAGCAGTTATCTTAATGGTGAGGTAGGAAGTCTCTGGTTTTAGGGAACAGGCAACAGTAGCCAGTCGTCTGGGGATGATACCAAATTAGGTTACACGTCATCTTTAGGAGAAACGCTGTAACACTCCTCACTCAATGCTGGTCACTGAAAACCCAAATCTGATTACTGATCACTGATCACTGATCACTGATCAGTCAAGGCTTAAGAAATAGGGAAAGTTTAGCTATCTTAGGGAAAGTAGGCGCTAAAAGGGGAGGAAGAACGCATCAGCCGAGACTGAATTTCTATGACTAAACGTACCTTCGGTGTTATCGGACTAGCTGTCATGGGAGAAAATCTCGCTCTCAATGTGGAGAGTCGGGGTTTTCCCATCGCTGTTTACAATCGCACCGCCAGCAAAACTAAAGAATTTATGGAAACTCGCGCCGTCGGCAAGGATGTCAAGGCGGCCTATAGTTTAGAAGAATTCGTCCAAATTTTAGAGCGTCCCCGCAAAATTCTGGTCATGGTAAAAGCTGGCCCGCCGGTGGATGCCGTGATTGAACAATTAAAACCCCTTCTCGAAGAAGGAGATATGATTATCGATGGCGGTAACTCCCTCTACGAGGACACAGAAAGACGCACCCGCGACCTAGAATCAACCACTAAACTCGGTTTTGTCGGTATGGGGGTCAGTGGTGGCGAAGAAGGCGCTCTGCACGGTCCTTCCCTGATGCCGGGGGGTACAGAGTTCGCCTATCGGGAATTAGAGCCGATTTTAACCAAAATTGCCGCCCAAGTCGATGATGGTCCCTGTGTCACCTATGTGGGATCTGGTGGTGCGGGCCATTATGTGAAAATGGTTCACAATGGCATCGAGTACGGCGATATGCAGTTAATTGCCGAAGCCTACGATGTGCTGAAAAATGGTCTAGGATTAAGCAATCAGCAGTTACAGGAAACTTTCGCCGAGTGGAATCGCACCGATGAGCTTAATTCTTATTTAATTGAAATTACCGCCGATATCTTTAAGTATGTTGACCCGGAAACCGGTCATCATTTGGTAGATTTAATCTTGGATTCGGCGGGACAAAAGGGAACCGGACGCTGGACCGTGTTAAGTTCCTTGGAGTTGGGGGTGTCAATTCCGACTATTTATGCTGCGGTTAATGCTCGCGTTATGTCCGCTTATAAGGATGAACGGGTGGCAGCCGCAAAAGAGTTACCCGGACCCGGGGAAACCTATCCGGGGGATGCGGCACTATTTGTGGATAAAGTGCGTGATGCTCTTTACTGCTCGAAAATGTGTTCCTATGCCCAGGGTATGGCTTTAATCGCTAAAGCTTCTCAGGAGTTTAACTATAATATCAGTCTGCCGGAATCAGCCCGGATTTGGAAGGGCGGCTGTATTATTCGCGCCGGTTTTTTGGATAAAATTCGCAAGGCTTTTGCAGAAAATCCGGGGCTGCCGAATTTGTTGTTAGCACCGGAATTTAAGCAAAGTATCCTCGATCGCCAAGAGGCATGGCGTGAGGTGTTAGTCTTGGCTAATAAGTTGGGAATTCCCGTCCCGGCTTTTAGTTCTTCTTTGGACTATTTTGATAGTTATCGTCGGGCCAATTTACCGCAAAATCTCACCCAAGCACAACGGGATTATTTTGGCGCTCATACCTATGAACGTACCGATAAACCCAGAGGTGAGTTTTTCCATACGGAATGGATGACTGGATTGTAAAGCTATCTAATATTTTCTCCCCTTTTTGTTTCCGGTAAAAAGGGGGGATTTTTTTCGAGATTTTGCTGATTAATACTAAATTTTGTTTTGAAAAGCTGATAACAATCAATCATAAATGAGCCAATGATAATTGGTTCAGCTTTTAATTTCATTAGTCATTCTTTCGAGATACTGACAACGAGTTATCAGAATTTTTCCCATGTCTTTAATCGTTTTAAAATGTTGATGATGATTAACTCTTGGGATTAAATAGGGTTTGCGGCAAAAAGTTTTCCCTGGGGGTAGGGTGTGGGGTGTGGGGTGTGGGGTGTAGGGTTTTACCGATTTTGAGGTAGTCAGTTACCTAATTTTCAGGGAAAAAGTCCCCCAATTTTACCCCCGATCACTCCAATGGTCAGCACTTTTTGAGGGGAAAAAAGTCTAAAAGCCTTATCCAACAAGGTTTTTAGATTTATTCAGCAAACCCTAAATATATAACCCTTGATAAGGGATTTTTTTTATCGCCTTTATTCCCGTTATTTTGCCGAGCAAGAATCCAGGGAATAAAACCGAAAAGAGTGATACCGATCTGAAGTTTTCACAACAAAATGACCTAGGGGTATCAAGAAAAATTAATAGCTGAGGGGTTGGAAATTTTCAGGAATATCCAGTTCAAAGACTTCGTCGTGAATCTGAGCCACATAAAGTCCTTCTTGTAGGGTTTTTTGACGTAATTCAGGGGACATATCAACGGCGGCTAAAATACCATAGAGTTTTTTATCTTGATGTTCAGGAAAAAAGGTACGAAAACGTTGCAAAATACTTTTTAATTGAGTAATTGAATCTTCCCTGACATGACTTTTAACTTCCACAATATAGGCAGTGTTTAAATAACCATTGGCATAGGCGAAGACATCAAGCTCTAGGTGTTGTCCTCCCTTGCTGGCGCGGACACTAGGACTAATAATTTCCATGCCAAAGCGTTGTCTGAGAATCGTTTCCATGGAGGGAAGAGCCAGACCTTCGGTAAAACTGCCAAATTTTGCACCGAGTCCCCCAATTTGTTTACCTAATTCTTTCAGTTGGCGATCGGTCTCTTTCAGTTGCTCTTTCAGTTGGCGATCGGTCTCTTTCAGTTGCTCTTTCAGTTGGCGATCGGTCTCTTTCAGTTGGCGATCGGTCTCTTTCAGTTGGCGATCGGTCTCTTTCAGTTGGCGATCGGTCTCCTTCTGTGCCTGACTGACTTCCTTGAGTTGTAGGTCTGTCTCTTTTTGAGCCGCAGTTAATTCCGATTGCCTGATGGTTAATTCTGCGAGGAGTTGCCATACGTCATCTGCGGTAGTGGCCATTGGTTCTTTCCTTACGGCTTCGTTTTCTCTATTTTAAGAGATTTTTTTGGATCGCCTTTATCAATCCACAGCAAAATTAGTGCTTTTAATAGTACTTTGGTTAAAGATGCGATCGCTGTCTTTCCCTATTTTTCCATGATCTCCCCTGAGAATTTCCATGTCCAGTGGGACTGACATCACCCTTGGGACAGCGTTACTTTTGTCCTATTCACTCATGTTTGAACCCGAAAGAGGTAAACAGCAATGGCACAAGGCGCTACTTTTTACTGGAGTACCTATCCCAGTTCTTTTCTGCAATTGCAGGCAGATGGTTATCCTTACATGGTCGGAGGCTATAACGATGACACAATGCACGGTTCTTCAACCGAGAATCAAATTGATGGCTTTTATGGCAATGACATAATTTACGGGTATAGCGGAACTGACCGACTAAAAGGAAATTATGGGAATGACACTTTAGACGGAGGTGACGATAATGATTACCTGTATGGAGGTGACGGACAAGACTATCTACTAGGAGGCGAAGGCTTCGATCGTCTATGGGGCGATTCGGGCAATGATAGTCTCTATGGGAACTATGGCAACGATTCCCTCTATGGGGGTAATGGCAGCGATCAACTGTTTGGCGGTTATAACAATGACTATCTAACAGGTGAATCGGGAAGTGATCTGATAGTGGGAGGATTGGGGAAAGATACCCTACTAGGAGGAGCCGATGCTGATACTTTTGTGTTTAATACTCCCCAGGATTCTCTGTTAGTTTCCTACGATGTCATCAAAGATTTACAAATTGGCATAGACAATATTGATGGTTTAACCGCCTTAAGTGCGGCTCAGGTCAAGGAATTGGCTAGTGTGAGCAGTTTAACTGAGGCAAATATAAAAACCCTTTTGAATGGTACAAATTTTGTGGCTAATGGGGCCGCAACCTTTAGGGTTGGAACTCAAACCTTTTTGGCTCTAAATGATAATCTGGCTGGATTTTCCGCTAACACTGACGCTATTATCGAAATCACTGGTTTTAGCGGCAATCTTGCTAATTTATCAATCATTTAACTATTCAGTTTTTTGGTGTGATTGTGTGTGGGAAAGTGAATTATCTTGATTAAGTAATCTGTCTTTCCCCTATTTTGGCTAACCTCAGTAGATGGAAAAGTTTGAATAACCAGAGTATTTAGTAACATCTGATACAAAATACTTAGAGAAACTAATTAAGAAAACTTATGTCTAAGAAAAAAGACTATTGCTATTAGCCATAAGGCAAATAGATAGTATCAACAACTTGATAGATTTTATCAACGGCTTGCCTTAAAAACGATAGCATTTGTTGAAAAGTAAATAACTCTCGATAAATTAAGCGTCCACCCCGTCTCGGAAAACAAACTTTTCGCCATAATA